>NZ_JBQHRN010000010.1:0-89609 GCF_052066735.1 Clostridium sp. HCP1S3_C6 | reverse complement strand
AGACCCCTTGAAGACTACAAGGTTGATAGGTCAGAGGTGTAAGTGTGGTAACATATTAAGCTGACTGATACTAATAGGTCGAGGGCTTGACCAAATAAACAAAGAAGGCAAATATATATGCAATTTTTAGAGAACATGCTTTATTAAATATAAAGTTATTTTCTATGAATAACGTTCCGCGATAGCTCAATGGTGGAGCACTCGGCTGTTAACCGATAGGTTGGAGGTTCGAGCCCTCTTCGCGGAGCCATTTTTTTTTTATTATGTAATTTTTTTTGTTAACAATTCATATAATATGTATGGGTTGTTTTTTTATTTGTCAGAAATACATAATTCCTAAAATAATATTATTGAGTTTTAATACATAAAAATAATTAGTCACACTAATATATAAGCATAAATAAAGGGGGATTATTAAATGGGAAATAAAAACAAAAAAAATATTAACAGAAGTCAGCTTATAATGATTGAGAGGCAAAAGCAAATAAAAAGGGAAAAGAAAATAATTTTATTTGCAAGTATATTGATATTTTTTATTACAATAAGTATATTTGTTACTTTAGGATATAATAAATATGGAAAGTATATATATGCAAGTGCAAAAATAAATCAAAATAATCATGATGAAGATATAGAGGAATTACTAAATAATGATGATAATTTACCTGAGAATAACCATGACTATTTATCTTTAGCTGATGATCCTAATGCAGAGGATGCAATTAAGGTTTTTAAAAACACAGAAGGCTTATTAAAAGGTCAAAAGCAGTATCCAGTAAGAAAGGATGGAAAAAAGGTGGCTTATTTAACCTTTGATGATGGACCATCAACAGAAAATACAAAAAATATATTAAATATATTAGATGAATATAATGTAAAAGCTACATTTTTTGTAACAGGTTCATCAGTAGAAGAAAATGAACAGACAAAAAAATTATTAAAAGAAGAAGTTTCTAAAGGTCATGCTATTGGAAATCATACCTATAGCCATAATTATAAAAAACTTTATCCAGGTAATGTTATAGATGCCCAAGGTTTTATGAATGAAATTGAAAAAACAAATAAAGTATTAAAAGAAGTATTAGGAGATGAATTTAATACAAGAGTTATAAGATTTCCTGGCGGCTATTGGAGTTGGGAAGGAAGATCTAAAGTACGTCCATTGATTGATGAAAAAGGATATGCAATAATGGATTGGAATGCTTTAAACAAAGATTCAGAAGGAAAAACTAAAAATGCATCAGAACTTTTTCAATGTTTAAAAGAAACTGTTGAAAATTTAGGCCCTGATGCAGATAGTGTTGTTATACTTATGCATGATACTTATGGTAAAAGAGAAACAGTAAAGGCTTTGCCTAATATAATAAAGTATTTAGAAAGAGAAGGCTTTGAATTTAAAACAATAAAATAGAAAATATAAATTATTACTGTGATATATAAATTTATAATATCACAGTTAATTTTTATTATATAATTTGTAATTCTTAATATATAATATTATTATATATTAACATATTATTAGAATTAATATGAGGAGGTAAATAGATATGATTTCTAGAGAAAATGCAAAGCTTGTACTTCAGAAGTGTTTAGAAACTGGAGGAGATTTTGCAGAAATATTTGAAGAAGATGTAATAAGCAATTCAATTAGTATACTAAAAAATAAAGTTGAAAATGCTTTAGGAGGAAGGACATATGGTATAGGTATAAGAATTTTTAGTGGACTTAAATGTGTATATGCTTATACAAATAATAATTCATTAAATTCCTTATTAGATACAGCAACAAAGGCTGCTTTATCTTTGGGAGAACTTAAAGAAAATAAAACTGTAATTTTAAATCCTAGTACTAAAGCCCATAATATTCATAATATTTCAATATATCCAAACACAGTTTTATATGATAAAAAAATTCTAGTAATGAGAGATGCTTATAATAGTGCTAAATCTTATTCAAATGAAATTTCAGATGTAAGTGTTTCTTATGTTGATAAGGATCAAAAAATACTTATAGCAAATTCTGAAGGATTATATACAGAAGACAGAAGAATAAGAACAAGGCTAGGTATAAATGCTATAGCATCTAACGGTGTAGAAAATCAAACAGGATTTGAGGGACCAGGAGCATTAAAAGGATTTGAATTGTTTGAAACAGTAGATCCTATTTATTATGGTAGAGAAGCAGCTAGAACAGCAGTTACAATGCTTAATGCAAGAAATTGTCCTGCTGGTAAGATGATGGTAGCAATAGATAATGGCTTTGGAGGAGTAATTTTTCACGAAGCATGTGGACATTCATTAGAAGCTACATCCGTTGCTAAAGGAAATTCTGTATTTTCAGAAAAACTTGGACAAAAAATAGCATCAAGTAAAGTTACAGCTATTGATGATGGAACAATTAAAAATTCATGGGGTTCTATTAATATAGATGATGAAGGAAACAAATCTCAAAAAAATGTGTTAATAGAAAATGGGATTTTAAAATCTTATATGATAGATAAATTAAATGGTAGAAGAATGAAAATGAAGCCTACAGGAAGTGGTAGAAGACAAAGCTATAAGTTCGCACCTACATCTAGAATGACTAATACATATATTCAAGCTGGAAGTGATGAGAGGGACGATATAATAAAATCTATTAGCGATGGATTATATGCTAAAAAACTTGGAGGAGGTTCAGTAAATCCAGTTACAGGTGAATTTAATTTTGCTGTAGCAGAAGGATATATAGTTAAAAATGGAGTGATTCAAGAACCTGTAAGAGGAGCTAGCTTAATTGGTAAAGGTAAAGATGTGTTAATGGATATTGATATGGTTTCAAAGGATGTAAAGCAGGCTCAAGGAATGTGTGGTTCATCATCTGGAAGTATACCTGTAAATGTTGGTCAGCCAATGATAAGAGTAAAAGAAATTACAGTAGGTGGAAGATAGAGGTGAGTATATATGGAATTTAATGAATTTAAAGAAAAGTTATTTAAAAAGGCTAAGGAAGCTGGATTTACTGATTGTGAAGTGTATTTTGCTGATAGAGAAAGTTTAAGTATTACTGTATATGAACAGGAAGTAGATAAATATAATTTAAATAAAACATTTGGGCTTTCTTTTAGAGGTTTATATAATGATAAAATGGGCTATTCTTACACTGAAATTTTAGATGATGATGCTATAGATATGCTCATTAATAATGCTATTGAAGGAGCAAAATCAATAGAAAGTACAGATAAACAATTTATATATAAGGGAGATAGTGAATATGAAAATGTAAAAACATATTCAAAGGAACTTGAAAATCTTGATACAGAAAAGCTTATACAAATAACAAAAGATATGGAGAAAAATTCAAAAGAATATTCTAATAAAGTAGTTAATGTCGCAGGATGCAGTTTATCATATGGTCAATCTAATTATGGTATTTTTAATACTCTTGGGCTTAAACTTACTAATAAGAGTAATATTCTATCTGCTTATGTGTGTCCTGTAATTGAGGATAATAATGAAAAATATGATGGTACTGGATATGTTGTTGCAGAGAGCTTAAAAGAAGTAGATCCTATGAAAGTTGCAAAAATGGGAGTAGATGAAGCATTATCAAGAATAGGTGGTAAATCTATAAAATCAGCTAAATATAATGCAATAATTTATAATGAAGCAATGGTTTCATTAATAGGAGCATTTATTAGTATTTTTGATGCAGATGCGGCACAAAAGGGATTGTCTCTTTTAAAAGATAAGGAGGGAGAAAAAATAGCATCAGATGCAGTAACAATAATAGATAATCCTCTTTTGGAAAGAGGACTTTCATCAACACCATTTGATGATGAAGGTGTAAAAACTTATAAAAAGGATATAATAAAAGAAGGAAGATTGGTAACATTACTTCATAATTTAAAGACTGCTAATAAAGCTGGTGTGAAGTCAACTGGTAATGGCTTCAAGTCTTCTTATGCATCACCTGTTAGCGTATCTCCAACTAATTTTTATATACAAAATGGTAAAAAGTCATTAGATGATCTTATGAATGAAATGTCAGAAGGTATTCTTTTAACTGAATTTGCAGGACTTCATTCAGGAGCTAATTATATTACAGGTGATTTTTCTCTTGCAGCTAAGGGCTTTTATATTAAAGGTGGTAAAAAGTTATTTCCTGTAGAACAAATTACAGCATCAGGAAACTTTTTTCAGTTGCTAAAAGATATAAAAGAAGTTGGAAGTGATTTGAAGTTCCCATTGAGTAGTATAGGTTCTCCATCAATAAGAATTAATGAAATATCTATAGCTGGTAAATAATAAAAAACCTGCATACAAAAATATGCAGGTTTTTTTAATTAATTATTATTGAAATAGTTACCTCTTATCATTTTATCTGATATATCAAGGGATGTACTTATAATTGATTCATCATTTTCTGTAAGATCTTTACCTTTTATTGTTCCATCAGTAATGATTGCAAAGTTTCTATTTGTATTTAAAAGGTTTCTTCCAAGAGCAGTATTTTCATATTCAGTTTTATCTACACCAAGCATATATAATAGTGTAGGCATAATGTCAATTTGTCCTCCAATTGTATCTAATGTTTTACCTTTAATAGTTGAATTTTTATCATAAATAATAAATGGAACTGTTGGTTCATTGTTGTATACAAACCAATCTTCTTTGTTTGAAAGATTATCAATTGAATGGTTATAATATTTATGAACTCCTGTATGATCTCCTGTAATTACAATAATAGAATTATCAAGAATTCCTTCTTCATCTAACCTTTTAATAAAATCACCAATCTGTGTATCTGTATAATGTACAGATTCTATATATCCTCCCATTTCACTTTTACCAAGTTCTGAATCTAAATTAAATTCACGCTTTTCTTCTGGCAAGTCAAATGGACCATGATTTGTAAGGGTTATAGTATGAACAAAATAAGGACTATTAAAATCTTTTATCATTGATGATACATTTTCAAAGTATGATTTATCACTAATTCCCATACCTATTTCTTCTGATATATTATATGAATAATAATCATAGAAGTTTTCAAAAGCAATACCACCTTTAAGGGCATTTGAATAATTCCAGAAGGAACCTTTATCTGGATGTAATGAATATGAAGAATATCCATTGTTAGCTAATATTTTAGGTAATGAATTGTAATTACAATTTGGGTATCTAAAGAATGTAGAACCTCTTCTTAATGGTAGCATTGATGTATTTATCATTAAATCACAATCGGAACTTGTACCCTCATTAACTTGTTCATATATATTAGGAAAGTAAATACCATTGCTAATTATATTATCAAGTTCAGGTGTTATTTTTTTGCCATTATATTCATGACCAATAATGAAGCTTTCAAGAGATTCTACTTGAATGATAATTAAATTTTTATTTTTTGCTACTCCAAAATATTCGTTGTTTTCAAGATCTTCATTTTTCCAGTTATAGTAATTAGATATATTCTCTTTATCTTCTGTTGTAAATTCATAAGGTTTTGAATCCCTATATACAGTGTAAGCATCTATAATATGATATCCAATAGATGAAAAATATCTTGTAGTATTAGTAGGGTCATATCCATCAAAAAGATAAGCATCTTTAACATTTTCATTGTTTAATACATATAAGTTAAATGGAATATAGGCAACATATATAAATGGAATTATTAATGTAAGAGCAAAAGTTTTGTAAGCTCTTTTTGGCGAAGCTTTATAAGCTTTTCTAGTAAAGAAAACATATATTGCAAGAATAACTATATCAAGTAAGAAAAAAATATCATATGGAGACATCATAGATAAAACAGCACTTTGTAAATTATCTAAATTTGATGTCTGGGTAAGTACACTTATTGATGGTACTGTTAAAAATCCCCTAAAGTACATAACATCAAATAATGATAGTATGGTAAATATTATATCAATAATAAATGTATATATTATTCGACCTTTTGATTTAAATAAAAGGGAAAAACTTAGGAATATTAAAGCAAATGAAAAGTAGTATTTTAAAAAATAAGAAGCCTTTGAATATCCTGTAGAAAAATCAAAGACATAAGGATTACTACTTTGTAGAAAACTTTGAAGGAAAATTCCTTTAAATACAATTCCAATTGCTGGAATTAAAAAAAGACCAATTTTAAATAAAGAATTTTTGTCAAAATTATTAAAAATCAACTTAAATTTATCTTTTAATAATTTTTTATCTTTAAGTAAATTCATTATGTCACCTCACTGAATATTTAATTTATTTGTTAATATTATAACATTTTTTAAAAATAGGTAAACTGTTTTAAGAAATAATTAATATATTAAACTAGAGAAATAAATGATATAATTTACTTATTGATTATGTTTATAATGAAAAGAGGAGCTTTTTTATATGAAAAATTATGACATTGTTATTGTTGGTGGTGGTATATCAGGAATGACTGCTGCCTTATCCATAGCAAAAGGTGGGGTAAAAAGAATACTTATAATTGAAAGACAGAAAATGATTGGTGGCTTATTAAATCAATGTATTCATAATGGATTTGGAGAAAAATTATTAGGAATTAAGGTTACAGGACCTGAATATACAAATATAATTGAAAATAAGTTAAAAGAATATAATGTAGAAATAAAATTAGATACAGAGGTAATAAAAATTACTAAAGATAAGGATATACATTATACAAATTCCGCTGAAGGTGTTGTGGAGATACATGGAAATGCTATATTAATGGCAACAGGATGTAGGGAAAAGTTTACTGGTAATGTTAATATACCATCAAATGAATATACAGGAATATATACTATAGGTAGTGTTCAAAAGGTTATTAATAGTGAAGGTTATTTACCTGGTAAAAATCCAATAGTAATTGCAAGAAGCAGGTGGGCTGTAATTGTAGCAAGAAGGCTTGTTATAGAAGGAGCAAATGTAAAGGCTTTAATAATAAATGAGCATGATAAATTTAAATATGATCAAGAAGTTAAAGATATTATTGAAGGCTTTGATATTCCAGTTATTTTAAATGCTTCAGTAGCTGATATTCATGGAAGAGATAGAATTGAAGGAATTAAAATAAACTGTAATGGAAACTTTTCAAGTATAGGCTGCGATTCACTAATTATGTCTGTTAATTATTATCCGGAAACTCAACTACTAAAAAATATAGGTGTAGATATAGATGATAATACTTTAAGCCCTAAAATAAATAATTATATGACTAATATTTCGGGAATATTTGCATGTGGTAATTTAATTTATGGATTAGAAGCATTAAGCCAAGAAGAAATTGATGGACTAGAAGCAGGCAAAGAAATTCTTAAATATATAAAAAGCAAAACTACTTTATAATATTTTTTGGTAGTAATTTTATTATTTCATCAAATATTATTTCGTTACCATAGGAATTTAAATGTATTCCATCAATAAATATATTGTTCTTTTCTAATTTGTTAAATTTATTATCTGTTATATATTGTTTTGTAATGGTGTATAAATTTATGTAATTTATATTATATTTTTTACATAAATCTACAAGTGAATTTTTTAAATTTATTAAATTTTCATCAGTATAATCGTATAAATCTGATGGAGAAAATAATTTATATGCAAGAGATTTAATTATGCATGGTGGAATGCCTATTATAATATTTTTTGTTATTTTAAGGCCTTCTACTATCATTTCTTCAATATTATCTATTATTGTTTCTACTTTTCTTCCACATAAAAGATCATTTGTTCCAGCCATTATAAATATGTATTTAGGTTTTGAAATAAAAACATCTTCATAAATTCTATTAAGTATTGAAGCTGTAGTATCACCATTTACGCCTTTGTTAATTACAGGAATTTTAAGAGATTTAGAAAGCTTATATGAAAAAGATTTTTTTTTAAAAACACCATATCCAAAAGTTAAACTATCTCCAATAAGTATAAAAATATCATTCATTTTTTTATCTCCTAAAAAAGTTTTTTGAAGCAATCATTGCATATAAGAGTATTACCCTTATCAGCAGTCATGTAATTTGAGTCTTTTATTATTTTATTACAAATACTACAGTTTTTTGTTGATGATTTTATGCATTGCATATTTTTATCAATTTCTTTTGGAATTAAATTATCTGATTTTATATTTTTCTTGATAGGAGTATATAATTTAGCTTTATCAATTTTTTCTTTTTTTGATATGGTAAAGTTTAATGAATATTCACTTTCACCAAATAATTCAAGTTCAAATCTTGGATTTTCTTTATCATAATATTCTTCAGTTATTATTTTTGTTATTTGAGCATCATTAACAATAAGGCCGCTTTTTTCTATTCCATCAAATATACTTTTTGTAATATTTATAGTATCTGGATGTCTTTTTTCACTTTTATAATATACTTTTAATATAGCTATTAATGATTCTTCTAAAATAATGTCAGGATTTTGAACTCTTGCTATATATGCAATTTCTTGTTCGTATAGTCCATAACGATCAGTATATTTACCAGAATTGTAAGGAAGAATAGCTCTTCCGTTTGAATTGTGAAGTTTAAAATTTGATTTTGTAATAGGTGATCCTTTCACTATTACTTTGGCATATGAATGCATAATTGAATTTCCTCCAGTAGTATATATAAAATTATAAATAACTATAATAAAATTGATGTTTTTTTAAATAATTGCTATTATAATTATAATGTAATTCCCTTTTAAATATAAGTGGAATTTGTAAAAGCATAAAAATTTATATATTTAATTGTAATAATAAATATATAAATGATAAATGAGGTATATTTTATTATGGAAAGTAAATTAATTTTATCAATAGAATCAAGTTGTGATGAAACTTCTGCAGCGGTAGTAAGGGATGGAAGATATGTTTTATCTAATATAATTGCTACTCAAATAGATACACATAAAAAATTTGGAGGTGTAGTACCTGAAGTAGCATCAAGGATGCATATTGAGGCTGTAGACAATGTAGTAAAAAGAGCATTAGAAGAAGCTGATGTAACATTAGATGATATAGATGCTATAGGAGTTACATATGGTCCTGGCCTTGTTGGAGCATTACTTGTAGGACTTCAATATGCAAAAGGTTTAGCATATGCTTCAAAAAAACCTTTAGTTTGCGTTAACCATATAGAAGGACATATAAGTGCAAATTATATTCAGCATAAAGACTTAATGCCACCATTTGTGTCATTAGTTGTATCTGGAGGTCATACATTTATAGTATATGTTAAGGATTTTGGAAAATATGAGATAATAGCGCAAACAAGAGATGATGCTGCAGGTGAAGCTTATGATAAAGTTGCAAGAGCAATTGGACTTGGGTATCCAGGGGGACCTAAAATAGATAAACTATCAAAAGAAGGAAATGCAGATGCTATAAAGTTTCCTAGAGCAAATTTTCATGAAGATACATTAGATTTTTCATTTAGCGGTGTAAAATCAGCAGTATTAAATTATATTAACAAGTGTAAAATGAAAGATATAGAAATAAATAAAGCAGATATAGCTGCATCATTTCAAAAAGCAATAGTAGGAGTGTTAAAAGATAATGTTTTTGAAACATGTAAAAGAAAATCTTTAAGCAGAATAACTATAGCAGGAGGAGTTGCTGCAAATTCTACATTAAGAGAAGAATTAATAAAAGAAGGAAGTAAAAGAAACATAGAAATTCTTTTCCCAGACTTAGTATTATGTACAGATAATGCAGCTATGATAGGCAGTGCAGCGTATTTTAAGTTTATAAAAGGAGAAATTTCAAGTTTCAATGTAAATGCTGTACCAAATTTAAAATTAAACAATAACAATTAAGTATTAATTTAATAAAGGAGCAAAAATGAATCTAATTCCAGAATCAAACGGTTTGTATAAAGTAAAAAAAGATGGAAAATTTAGAAACATAACAAAAACTAAATATGTGTTAATATTGTTTCTTGTAATAATAGTAATAGCTTTTTTAACTCAACAGGTAAGTAATTTTATAGGAAATGAAAAGATTCAAATTCACTTAAATTATGCTAAAGTTGAAAATAAAAAGCTTGAATATACTCTAAAAGGAGAAGGAGATTATACAGTAGTATTTTTAGGCGCTACAGGTGCTAATCTTTGTGAATGGGATAATACAGCAAAGCTTGTTCGTGAACAACTTAATCTAAAAACTTTTGTATATAATAGAAATGGGTATGGTTTTAGTGATATTTCTACTATTAGAACTCCAAAGGAGCAAGCTGAAGATTTAAAAATACTTTTAAGAAAAGCTGGAGTTTCAGGTAATTTAATTTTAGTTGGAGAAGAATATGGGAGTCTTATATTAACTAATTTTGTTCAGAGTTATCCTGATTCTGTAAAGGGAGTAGTGTTAGTAGATCCATATGACGAGGAAAAAATAAAAGGTGAAGATTTTAATAAAAAGATAACTAATATATATAATAAAAGTAAAATTGAAACAATAGGCTGTTATTTTTATCTAACATCTTTATTAGATAAAATGAATAAGACTTATAAAGTAAATGGATTTGAAGAAGCATTAGATGAAGATGAACTAGAAGAATTTAATATACAAAAAAATAAAAAAAATTATAGACAGGCAATTGAATATGAATTTAAAAATTTAAAAGATTATTCTGAGTCATCACAAGAAAATGGAATGCTTTCTGATAAGCCTTTATTTATTGTTTCAAAGACTGATGAAATTTCATTAACTAGATTAGGAAGTGAAGAACTCACTAATACTTATACAGTATCAGATTCAGATGGACTTTTATCTACAAATAGTAGTGAAACTATATATAATGCCATTAGCACTGTGCATAAAACAGCAAAAAAAATTGCTAAAAAAGAAAATAAGTAAATTTTAAGTTACATTTAAGAAACTTCTAATATTATATGCTTATAAGATATTTATTGCATATAAATATTAGAAGTTTTTTTAAAAATATATGTTTGTAACTTTTGGGTTTATGACATATTATTGACATAAAGAAATTCTATAATAAAGACAATGATAAAGATAGTGTAAATTAATTAGAGGAGGAATTACTATGGTAGATTATAGAAAAGATAATTTAAATGAGAATGCAAATAATGCAAGTGGAAGTTACGATGTGAAAAATGAAAGTGATGTTAATAATAATTTTAATCAAAATGCAAATGGATTTAATCCTAATGTAAATATGAACCAGAATTATAGGGATGGTAATCGATATCATAATGCTAATAATCAAAATTATAATTATGGAAGTAACCAATCATTTAATAGAGGCACAAACAATAATTTTAACAATATGAATAACAGAAATAACTATTCAGGTATGAATAATTCATGGAACGATAACAACATTAAAGCTGCATATAAGGTTGAAAATGATACAAAGCCTAAAAATGGTTTTAAAAAGGTTATAGCATTAGTTGCAGCAGGTCTTGTAATTGCTGTAGGTGGAGGAGTTCTTGGAGGGGCTTTTACATATACACTTATGGGAAAATCTAATTCATCAACAGCTAAGAATGTAGATCCATCTTCATATGCTGCACCAGAGTTTACAAGTTCTACAGATGGTTCATTATCAGTAAGTGAAGCATTTCAGAAGGTTGCACCTGCAGTTGTAACAATTACAACTACAAGTCTTCAAGCTAGTCAATATGGAAACTTTTCTCAAGAAGTTGAGGGTATTGGATCTGGATTTATAATTAATGAAGATGGTTATATTTTAACTAATTATCATGTTGTAAAAGGCAGTCAGCAAGTTAAGGTATTATTAAGTACTGGTGATGAAGTTGATGCAAAGGTAGTAAATTATGATCAAGAAAGAGATATGGCTGTAGTTAAACTTGCAGATGGTACAAAAGTACCAGGAGTTGCAGAACTTGGAGATTCAGATGCTTTGTATGCAGGAGAGGATGTAATTGCAATAGGAACACCACTTTCAACAGAGTTTGCACAAACATGCACTAAAGGAATTGTAAGTGCTGTAAATAGAAATGTAACTACAAGTTCAGGTGCTACTATGAAGGTTATTCAAACAGATACAGCTATTAATCCTGGTAACAGTGGTGGCCCACTTATTAATACAAAAGGACAAGTAATTGGTATTAATTCGATGAAACTTGTTGAAGATACAGTAGAAGGTATAGGATTCTCAATTCCTATAAATGAAGCTAAAGAAAGAATTGAAACTTTATCAAAACCTATATTAAGTCTTGGAGTTACTGTTATGGAAGTAACTGAAGAAAAGAGTCAGCAAAGTGGATATCCACAAGGCTTATATGTTAAAGGAATAGAACAGGGTTCTGCTGCAGAAAAAGCAGGTATATCAGTTGGAGATGTTATTATAGGATTTGATGGAAAAGATATAAAAACTTCAACAGATTTAACTGATGCAAAAGCAGAGAAAAATGCAGGCGATACTGTAGAGGTAGTAGTTTATAGAAATAAAAAGAATGTTAAACTTCAATTACAATTAGAGGAAAGTAATTAAAGAATAACTTTAGGCTATAGCATTAAAAGCTAAAAACTTTTAGTGCTATAGTCTTTTTGTTTTATATAGTAATAAATTGTATCAATTTGAATGGACAAACATACCTTATTAGTAAAGGTAAAACAATGGAGGTTAAAGTTATGAGCGGAAAAGTAGCTGTTTGTTCAGTATGTCCAAAGAAAAATCAACAAATTGAGGCAGTAATTAAGTTACCAGAGGAGAGAAGGGCAGTTATCCATGGAACTGTTTTAGATGCAAATGGAAATCCTGTAGCAGATGCAGTTGTTAAATTACTTCAAATTGTGGATTGTTGTAAATTACCAGTTCCATTAACTCACACATTTACAGATCAATATGGTCAATTTTTACTTGGACCACTTTGTCCAGATAAAAAATATATGTTAAAGGTTTATAAAGACAATATAGATATGAAATATATGCCATTAGATGTTAGTTGCTATGAAGGAAAATGTATAGGAATTAAGTCTAAAAAGAATAATTGTGAATGTGAAAAAGAAGATAAATTTGATAGTTGCAGATGTGGCAAATATTAATAGTGAGGAATACTTCATTTTGAAGTATTCCTTCAATTTACGATAAATAACGTAATGTTCATAGTAATCATTTGTGATATAATGAGATTAAGTATAAAAATTATTACTTGGAGAATACAATATGAGTAGATTAAAAAAAGAAGATATATTTAATAAAAAAAATGTTATTTTAGCTGTACTTATAGTTGCTACAGTAATTACAAGTATTGTGATTTTAAATAATAAGGAAACAGCACTAAAGGGTAATATTACAATTTGGACTGATAGTAGTACATATGATTACTTAAATGAGGTAGCTAGTGAGTTTGTAAAAGATAATGAAAAATGTAAAATTAATATATTAAAAATGGATGAGGACAATTATAAAGCAAATTTGATGGAATCATTTAGAAAAAATAAATTGCCAGATTTAATTGCAATTAATACAAAAGATATTGATTCTATTATTGAAGATGAAAATTTAGAAAGTAAAATGAAAGATTGTAGTTCTATAATAAATAAAAATGGAAGTAACTTATCTAAAAGAGATCTTCAATCTGTTATAAGAGATAACAAATCAAGAGCCATTCCTTTTACAAGTAATCCAATTTTATTATACCTAAGGGAAGATATGTTAAATCAATATGGATATTCCAATAAGGATTTTAATACATGGGATGATGTTATTTCTATTGGAAAAGACATATATGCAAAAAGTGAAGGAAAAGTGAAAATATTAAATTCAGTAGGAGAAGATAGACAGTATATAGTTTCACTTTTAATAATGCAAATAATGGACGAATATAAATCTAAAGGTTATGAAATATCTTCAGAAGAGATAAAAATAGAATTAAATAAAAGATACACAGAATTATTAAATGATAATATATTAAACACAAATGAAAATGGATCATTTCTTGCAAGAATTGCATCTATAGAAGCAATGAATGAATTATCTGCTATAGATGCAAAATGTCAATGGACAGCAAATTATGTGCCAAGTGTATCAGAAGGAACAAATAAATTTTTTATTGAAAACAAAAAGAGTTTTATATATTTTGATAATGGAAATCAAAAGGAAGTATTAATAAATAAATTTATATCATATATCGGTGATAATAAATTAAACAGTAAATTGCTTACTAAACAAAGGTTTTTCTTAAGCTATATTTCTGCTTACAGTTCAGGTGAAATTGACAATACTACTAAAAACTTTTTAGGAAGAAGTCCATTGGTGCTTATGTCAAATGTTGAAAAGAAGGCGCCTGAAATGCCAGAATATAATTTATACAATAACATAAAAAGTGAAATTAATTATTAAAATTTTTTATGTGGTTGTATGCTTCAAGAGTTTTTTTGGCTGTAAGCCTCCAAGAATATTGGAGGCTTTTTTCATATCCCTTTTTTGCAAGGTTATACTTAAGGACTTCATCATTAAGAACTGATTTAATTGAATAAGAAAGTTCAGACAAATCAAAAGGATCAATAAGTATTGCTGAATTTTGACCTGTAACTTCTGGAATTGATGTTATATTTGATGTTATAACTGGTGTCTTACAGGACATGGCTTCTAAAATAGGAAGCCCAAAGCCCTCATAAAGAGATGGATATGCAAAACATTCTGCAGCATTATAAAAAACAGGAATTGTTTCATCAGATATATACCCTGTAAATATAACATCATTATTTATTCCTAATGAATATGATAGTTTTTTTAATTTAAGACCATCATCCTTCATTGATCCTAGTAATACTAGGTAATGATATTCTTTTAAGTCATTTTTAATTTTTTTATAAGCCTTTAGAAGCGATTTGACATTTTTTCGAGAGCTAAAGCCCCCTACATATAATATAAATTTTTTGTCAATTCCAAAAAAATTTTTTAAGTACTCTCTACATTTTTCTTTATCTAATGGAATAAATGTATTGTTAGTTGCAAGTGGAGTAACATATATTTTTTCTTTTGGGAATTGAGGGAAAAATCTTAAAATATCTTTTTTTGAATATTCAGATACTGTAATAATTCCCTTACATTCATTTATAATTCTTGGCATATCTCTAAGAAATCTTTTTAAATATCCCTTTCCAACTGTTTCTGGCATTAAATAAGGAATAAGATCATGAATTGTTACTACAACATCAGTTTTTGTTTCAAGGGGGAAGCCTATGCCATTTTGGGGGATATGAAAAAGGTCTATATTTTTATCTTTTAATAATTTTGGAATATATATATTATCATAAAATGTGCTATGTCTATCAGATATTTGATATATCTTAGTATTTTTATTTATAAAAGCATTATTTATTTCTCTTGCCCAAAAAAGCATGTATTTATTACTGGTATTATGTATTAAATTAGATACTAAGTTATTTGTATAAGTACCAATTCCAGAACCTGCATGTATATTAATACTTCTCGCATCTATAGAAATATTCATATTATCACCTAAAAAATTACTACAGTATAAAATACTATTAAAAAAGCTTTTTTATGAATGTAATATAGATGAAAATAATAAATAATTAATAAATATAAGTAATTATTTAAGGAGTAGTATGGAAGATAATAAGGATATTTTAGAATATTTAAAAAACAGATACAATATTATATTTACTGACATAAAAAAAATAAAAGGAACATACAAATTATTAGATAAGGATAAAAATAAGTATGCTCTCAAGGTAGTAAAATATAATTTTGGACATTTTTACTTTATATTAAGCGCAATTTTACATTTACAAAGAAATAATTATAACCATATTCCGAAAATAATAAAAACTAAAAATAAAGAATTATATATTAAATTTAATAATTATTATGCATTTTTATCAGAATGGATAGAGGGCCATATCTGCAATTATGATAATCAAGTAGAATTTGAAAAGGCTATAATAAACCTTGCTAATATGCATATCAAAAGTAAAAATTTTTTAATAACAGATAAAATGAATCCTAGAATATATTGGTTTTCATGGATTAAGTTTTTTTCAACTAGAAAAAATGAAATATTAGATTTTGAAAAAAGAATAGAACAAAAAGCTAATAAATCAAAATTTGACTTATATTATAAAGACAATATAAAAAAACAATTAGAAATTGCAGATAACAGTATAAATGGTCTTATAAACAGTAATTATATAAATATTATGGAGAGGCACGTTAAAAAATTAGAATTTTGCCATCATGACTATGCAAATCATAATTTAGTATTAGACAATAAAAATAATATTTTTTTAATTGATTTTGACTATTGTATACTAGATAGCCATTTACATGATTTGTCATCTATTATTATAAGAACTATGAAAAATGGAAGGTGGAATAGTAAAAGGTGTAGTGAGATTATAAAAAAATATAGTAGTATATATCCTATTAATCAGGAGGAAATTGAAGTAATGAAATACTTTATAATGTTTCCTCAAGAATTTTGGCAAATAGGTATTCAAAAGTATTGGGAACAGCAACCTTATGAAGAAAAAAGGTATATGGAAAAGATTACAGGATGTATAAATGATTTTGAAAAAAAACATAAGTTTTTGCATGATTTCTTTTAATGGAGGATTATATGGAAAGAGAAAACTTAAAAAAATATCTTGCTCAAAATGACATATATGTAATGGACAATAATTTTTACTTTAATAAGGATGAGTATACTTTAGAAGAAATAAAAAAACACATTATAATTATTAATGCTATTCATAAGATTTTAATGAAGTTCTATAGTTATGAAAATATAGGGGTAAAAAGTACAATTGGAAAAAACATTGAAAAGCTAAAATTAGATATAAAAAGGCTTAGAAGAAGTATTATTAATATTGAAATTAAAAATAGTATGGATGAATTTATTTTTTTAAATGGAAATTCAATTTTAAATCAAGCTGAAGATGCAATTTTAAGATTAAAAAAAATAAATTATATAGATCTTATAAGAAGAGCTATGAAAAAAAATGAAATATGCTTAGGAAAGGTTGATGAGACAAACATAAGGGTCATGGATAGAATTGAAATAGGAACTATAAATGAAATCTCATACAATTTAGTAGAAGATGATATATGTAATTACATACGCAAATTAAAGAAAAGCTCTTATGAAGATAATTTTAATGAAGTAGTAGATTGGTATATTAAAGTGGCGAAATTAAATAATACTAGTAAAGATTATATAAATACAATGTTATTAATACCTATAGATAGTATTAAGGTGTGGAAAAAATATTTGAAAAATAAAAAGAATTACGAAAGTAGTTATTACTTAAAAAAAATAAGTAATTCCTATAAAAATGAAATATTAATAATTATGGGAGAAGAGGAATATGAGTAGTATAAAATATCCTGAAAAGAAATTTTTACTAAATTATGATTTAAGCTTTGATTTTTTTGAGGAAATAGGAATTAATGTTTTAGATATAACTCCTCTTAGAAAAGTATTTTTATTAAAAACAGATAATAGCAAACTTATATTAAAGTATATAGATTATGATGAAGAAAAGCTTAAGTTTGTAATTACATGTATAGAAGAACTGTCCAAGAAATACAAAAATATTGTTTCCTTAATTAAGTTTAAAAATGGTAAACACTATGTAAAGTGGAAAAATAAAAAATATATAGTTATGAAATTAATAGAAGGAAGGGAAGCTACATTTACTAATATTTTAGAATTAAAAAAATGCACAGAAGAACTTGCTAAAATGCATTTAGCTTCAAAAGAAATATTGCCTATGATTAAAGAAAAATTTAACAAGGATATTAATTCAATTAAAAATCTAAGTCTTAAGGAAAGATTTAGATTAAGTCTCAATAATATGGAGTTTTTAAGGTATTCTGTTAGTAAGTTTAAGTATAAAAATGAATTTGATGAATTATTTTTAGGTGGAGCTGAAGATTACATTAAAGATATTAAATATGCAAAAGATCTTTTGAATACTGAAAAATATGATATATATGAGAATAATACAAATAATATATCAATATGTCATAATGATTTAGCCAGCCATAATTTTTTAATAAATGATGAAAAGGTATGTATTATAGATTTTGAGTATGTTAACATTGATTTTTCAATTATTGATTTAGGAGATATATTGTTAAAGGGAATTAAAAATGCTGCATTTGATTTTGAAAAATGCATTGAAATTATTAATTCTTATTGTGCTATAATTCCATTAAGTAAAATGGATTATAGACTTTTATATATAATAATCCTTTATCCTCGTGACATTTGTTCTATTGTAAGGAGTTATTATTTAAAAGAAAAGGAATGGGAATATGAAGTTTTTTTAGATAGATTTCGTGATAAGGTAGAAAATGAGATATTTAGAAGAGAATTTTTAATTGAATATAAAAAGAAATTTTTATAAAAAATTATGACTGTATAAAAAACTTTAATAATAAGTTTTTATGCAGTCATATAATTTTACTTTGAGTTTTCATGATTTTTTAATATATTTTCATAGGCGCATAAGGTTTGACTAGCTGTATTATCCCAGGAAAAGGTTAAGCTTCTTTTAATGCCTCTATTTGACATATTGTTATATAAGGATTTATCAGTTAAGATTTTTTCAATACTAAGACTTAATTCATCAATATTATACGGATCAATAAGTATTGCAGAAGTACCACAAACTTCAGGAAGTGATGTGACATTAGAAGCTATTACTGGAGTTCCACAAGCCATTGCTTCTAGTGGTGGCAAACCAAAGCCTTCATAAAAGGAAGGATATACTAAAAGTTTTGAAGCATTATAAAATATAGGCATATGATCTAAGGAAATAAAACCAGTAAATATAACATCATTCATTATTTTAAGGTCAGAAGTACGTTTTTTGTATTTATCATATGATATTCCCTTTTTTCCGGTGATAACTAATTTGGTATTTTTTCTTTTGGAATAAGGTATTAAGGAAAATGCTTCAATTAGTCCTAATATATTTTTCCTAGGGCTAAATCCTCCTACATAAAGAATAAAATCATCATTAATTTTATATTTTGATTTTATAATATTTTTACATGTTTCTTTATTTAGTGGTCTATAAATATTTTCTGCAGCAAGGGGAGTTACAAAAATTTTATCTTTAGGAAAGTTAAATTCCTTTGATATATCGTTTTTTGAAAAATTTGAAACTGTTATTATTCCATCACAACTGTTTATTATTGATGGTAATTCTTCATTAAATATTTTTAAATATTTATCACTAACTGTTTGTGGCATTTTTAGTGGAATTATATCATGGAGAGTTATTACTTTTTTGCAATTTATCTTAGGTGATAAACCTACACCATTTTGAGGAACATGATATAATTCTATATTCTTGTTATCTAATATATTTGGTACATGTACCTGATCCCAAAAATTTTCTTCAAGATTTGCATTTATTGATTCTATTTTAAAGTTATTTTTGAAATTATCAAGGAGAGAACATTTTGGCAAAAATATAAGATAATCATTATGACTAGAAGATTTATTTAATGAATCTAAAAGCTCATGAGTATAAGTTCCTATACCAGTTCCTCTATACCATTTTGCGGCTCTGCCGTCTATGCCGATTTTCATGATATATCCTTTATTAGTGCTGTCATTTTATTATATTAATTTAAGGTTATTTTTGTTAATAAAAGAAATGAGGTCCACATATAAATAATAAAGGAGGTGGGCACAATGATGAGAGAATTTGAGATAGAAAGACAATTTGATATTAAGATTGAGACAATTAAAGCAAACAAAGGAATATACTATTTAAAAACTAATAAAGGTGAAAGATGCTTAAAAAGAATTAATTATGGCCCTCAAAAATTATTATTTGTATATGGTGCTAAGGAGCATTTAATTAAAAATGGTTTTGATAAGATTGATAGATATTACTTAAATATAGATGGAGAGCCTTATGCACTTGTTAATGAAGATTTATATACATTATCAAAATGGCTTGATGGAAGAGAATGTGACTTTCATAATATTGAGGAAGTAAAAATGGCAGCTAGAACATTAGCAGTATTTCATGAAGCATCAAAGGGATATGATCCACCTGAAAATTCAAAATTAAAAAGTGATTTAGGTAGATGGACACATTTAATGGAAAAAAGAATAAAATCATTAGATAAGATGCGTGATATGACTAGAAAAAAGAATAATAAAAGTGATTTTGATTTGATTTATATTAAATCTATGGAATTTTATAAGGAAATAGCCAAAAAGGCATTAGAAACTTTAGAGCAATCATCCTATTATGAATTATGTGCAATAGCAGAAGAACAAAAAAGTTTTTGTCATCATGATTTTACTTATCATAATATACTATTTAATAATCAAAAAGAAGTATATGTAATTGATTTTGATTTTTGTAAGCGTGAAGTAAGAACTTTTGATATTTCAAATTTCATGATAAAGGTATTAAAAAGAGTTGATTGGGATATGAGATTTGCAGTTGCAATATTAGATGCTTATAATAAGGTTTCTCCATTAAATGGTGAAGAATATAAAGTGTTATATGCATATCTTCAATTTCCTCAAAGATATTGGAGGCTTGCTAATAGATATTATTACAATGAAGTTAATTGGGGACAAAATACTTTTGCTTCTAAGCTTCAATCTATTATAGATGAGAAAGAAAATTATCTTAAATTTTTAGACGAATTTAGAGATGAATATTTATTATAACTAATAACTAAAAAACTTCCATAAAATAATTGACTAAGTGTCATTGTATATAATATGATTATAAGTAATAAATTTGAATTTATGGGAGTGGTACAATTGAATTTAGATAAATTTTATAAAGGTGATGTCTATGATGCATATGAATATTTTGGAGCTCACTTAGAAAAAGATAGTACAAGAAATGTAAATGGAACAAGATTTAAGGTGTTTGCACCAAATGCAAAAAATGTTGAACTTATAGGTGAATTTAGTAACTGGGAAGGCTTACAAATGGAAAAAGGTCCTGAATGGGGCATGTATTCTTTATTTGTTAAGGATGCAAAAGAAGGAATGATGTATAAATATCGTGTTTATGGAAATGATGGTAGTATAGTTGATAAAACTGATCCTTATGGCTTTTTTACAGAATTAAGACCTAATACAGCTTCAATAATTGTAGATATAGATAAGTTTAAATTTAATGATAAAAATTGGATGGAAAATAGAGATAAAGATTATAAAAAGCCTGTAAATATATACGAAATGCATTTTGGCTCATGGAAGCATAAGGTGCCTGATAATGAAGAGGCTAAGGATGAAGATAGATGGTATGGATATAGAGAAATATGTCATGATTTAATAAAGTATGTTAAAGATAATGGATATACTCATATTGAATTTTTACCATTATGTGAATATCCATTTGATGGTTCTTGGGGCTATCAAGGTACTGGGTATTTTAGTGTTACATCAAGATATGGTACTCCAGAGGACTTTATGTATTTAGTTAATGAATGTCATAAAAATAACATTGGAGTAATTTTGGATTTTGTTCCAGTACATTTTGCAATTGATGAAACAGGACTTGCAAAGTTTGATGGAACTGAACTTTATGAATATAACAATGATGCTATGAGCCATAGTGAATGGGGTTCTTGCAATTTTAATTTTTACAGGGCAGAGGTTCAAACATTTATATTATCTTCAGCTAATTTCTGGCTTGAAAAATATCATATTGATGGAATAAGAATGGATGCTATTGGAAATATAATTTATTGGCAGGGAGATCAAAATAGAGGAGTAAATAATGGAGCATGTGATTTTGTAAAAAAAATTAATGGAACTTTAAGTAAACTTCATAAAGGTGTTATTCTTATTGCAGAAGATTCTACTAGTTTTCCAAAAGTTACAGCACCAGTGGAATATGGAGGCCTTGGTTTTACTTATAAGTGGGATATGGGATGGATGAATGACACATTAAGATTTTTCTCAATGTCTCCAGAGGAAAGAAAAGATAATCTTAAGCTTTTGACATTTTCTATGTTTTATTTTTACAATGAAAATTATCTACTTCCTTTTTCGCATGATGAAGTAGTTCATGGCAAAAAGACAATAATTGATAAAATGTATGGTAGCTATGAAGAAAAGTTTTCTGAATGTAAGTGTCTTTATACTTATATGTTTACTCATCCAGGTAAAAAACTTAATTTTATGGGAAATGAAATTGCACATTTTAGAGAATGGGATGAAAGAAGAGAACTTGATTGGAATTTGTTAAAATATCCTATGCATGAAAGTTTTTCTAGATTTTTTAGAGATTTAAATAAAATATATGCAAGCTTTGAAGCTCTATATGAAAATGAATATGATAGTAGATTTTATAGAGGCATTGAAACAAGTATGAAGAATAATTTAATTTATGCTTATGAAAGAAAATCTCAAAAAGAGAACATAATAACCATTTTAAATTTAGGTAATGAAAAAATAGACAATTTAACAGTAGGATATGATAAAGAAATAAAATTTGTAGAAGTAATTAATAGTGATAGTAAAACTTATTCAGGAAGTGGAATAGTTAATGAAGGAACTATTAAATCTATAAAAAAATCAATAGGAGATAATGAATATTCGTTTAATATTTCTATAGCTCCATATTCAGGAGTAATTTTAAAAACAATTAAGTAAATTTAGGCTGCCTTTTTAAAGAGGCAGCCTAATATTTTATCTTTTATCAGAAAAATTACATATTTGTATTGCCCTAGCATCTTCCATTACCTTAAAGCCGTGTTTTTCATAGAATATAATTTGAAAAGTAACTATGAAATTTATTAGTATAAAATAAATTTATAGTTAAGTTAAGCTTTTTCTACAATGCTTTTATTTCTCCAGGTTCCTTTTTTCCATCTTATTAACACTACTATAGCTCTAAGCCATTCATCCATTGCCATTGCTATCCAAATACCAGGAAGTCCAAAGCCTAATTTAATACCCAATAAATATCCAAATAAAACTGAAACTCCCCACATTGAAGCCATTCCTAAGTATGTAGGAAATTTAATATCACCTGCAGCCCTCATACTATTTATTACTACAAGATTTACTGAACGTCCAAATTCAAGAATTATATCTATTATTAAAATTGTTGTGCCAAGTTTTATAACATCTTCTCCAGCTGAGAAAATTTTAAAAGTGTATGGACATATAAGAAAATTTATAATAGCAATTAATACAGAGATTAAAATTGCAGATTTTAGTGTTTTTAAAACTCGCATATAAGCCCCATCAAAATTTTTCGCCCCAACCAAATGACCTGTTATTATTTGGGTTGCAGCAGCAACAGAACATGCATAAAGATATGCAAAATTAATTAAAAGTGTTGAATAAATTTTTGTATTAACAGCAATTATACCTAAAGTATTAACAAAAGACATAATAAAAAGTTGTGATATATCATAGGATATATTTTCACCAGCAGTAGGAATTCCTAGTTTAATTAATTTTTTTAATGTATCAATAGGAAATGGTTTTAGATATTTTAGTGACAATTTTCCAATGTGTTTATGAAAAAGGTAAAAAGCAATAAAAAGTGCAATAACTCTGCTTAGTACACTTGAAATAGCAACACCTGTAACACCTAAATCCAAACTGCTTAATGGTCCAAATAAAAATATGTAATTACCAATTATATTTAATATATTTATAAATATTGAAATGTACATACCTATTCTTGTAAGTCCATTACTTCTAAATATTTGAGTGAAAGTATTAAAACATGCTTGAAGGAATATAAATCCACCTAGTATTTTCATATAGCTTAAAGCATCTGGAAGTAAATCAGCTGGTACATTCATCAAATTAAATATTGCTCCACTAAAAAGCAGTATTATTAAGCTTATTAATCCACTTAAAACTAAGTTAAAGAAAATAGAAACAGTATAAATTTCATTCATTTTTGATAAAAGTTTAGCTCCAAGATATTGAGCTACAATAACACCTGTAGCACTAGCTATAATACTAAAGGCAAGTGTTAACAAATTTAATATTTGATTTGCATTCCCAACGCCACCAACAGCAGTTTCTGAATAATTACTAAGCATTATAGAGTCTATATTTCCTATAAGCATGGCAAGTAAGTTTTCTATAAATATTGGCCATGTCAATTTTAAAAGTGATGTATGTTCATTAATAATATTATCTTTAAATTTTTCTTTTTTTCCTGTAAGTTCCATTTTAACACCCCTTTGTATTTTAAAATCTATTTTTATTACAATAGAATTATAGTGAAAAAAATATAAATATTCTTTAAAAATATAGCTTAAAAATAACAAAATAATGCTATAATTAAATAAAATTATCATAGAAGGTGATAAATTATGAATAATGGTGAATATTTAAAGTTAAAAGAAAATATAGAACATGGAACATATATGTTTCCCTTTGTGATTTATCAAACTAGAATTCCAGATTATTATAAACATATAAATATTCATTGGCATGAAGAAATAGAAATTCTTACAGCAAAGAAGGGAAAATGTAATTATTATATAGATTGTAAAGAATATGAGGTTAATGAAGGAGATATAGTTATTATAAGACCTTCAATGCTTCATTCATTTAGCCAAATAGAAAATGAAATTTTTGTTGGTGATACACTTGTATTTAATTTAAGTATGATAAACAATAATTCTATTGATGTTTGTGCTGCAAAATATTTTAAACCTATTATTGACAATAAAGTAGCAGTACCAATTATTATCCATAAAGGGGTTTTAGGACAGGAGAAATTATATAATTATATTCAAAATGTAGTTGATTTGTATGAAGGAAAAAAAGGAACATATGAATTAAGAATGAAGGCATTTTTGCTATTATTTTTTAGCGAACTTTATGATAACTTTATAAAAGAATCCATGTATGAACAAGAAGACAATGATTATATGTTAAAAAAAATAAAGTGTATTTTAAAGTACATTAAAGAAAATTATAGAGATGAAATAACAATTGAGGACTTATCAAAGGCTTCTAATATGAGTCAATATTATTTGATGCGTTCTTTTAAAAAATACATAGGAAAAACATGTACAAGTTACATAAATGATTATAGATTAAATAAAGCTTCAAGTATGCTTATTACAACTGAATATTCAATAATGAATATATCTACAGAATGTGGCTTTAATAATATTTCATATTTTAATAAGCTTTTTAAAGAAAAATTTAATTTAACCCCTAAGGAGTATAGAAGAAAATATAATGAAATAAAAAATAATGTTAAGAATTAGTTAAAAAAACCTTATTTTCAAATAAAAGCATAAAAGATATAAAGGTAACAATAGTTTTTCTCGATAATATTTATTTAAATTATAATTTAATTTAAGTTAAGGGGAGAAGTATTATGGAGAATAATCAAATATTAAAAAAGAGCAAAGTTGTGTTTGTTTGCTATATTTATGATTGTTTCATCAAGAACTGTTGTAGCTTTATATATAGTATCAACATTATACACAAGTATTTTGTTGTTTATGCAACATAATTACAAGATTACTAAATGATTTCCAAGAAGAAAATATGTCTGAAATTAAACAAAAGTCTCATGAACAATTGGAATTTGTAGGAAAAGTATCAAAGGTAGCAGATGAAATAAGAGGTTTATCTGCAACATCTAAGGAAGGTTTAAGGATAACAGAAAATTCAGTACAAATTTTAAATGAATATAATGATATTATAAACAAGATATATGAATTGACTAATAAAATAATGATTTTATAAGAAAAGCCTAGAGAAATTTTCTCTAGGCTTTAAGTCACCTTATAGGGGGAGATGACTTAAATAAGGAATATAAGGGATAAATAATTAAAATAACTACTTTACAATTATTATTGTAGTATATAAATGTTTCATTATTGTGTCAAAATATAAAATAGTAATTATATTAAATTAAAATGAGATAGTGCATTATATATTCCATCATTTTCAAGTGTTGTAGTTATATAATTTACATGATCAAATAAACATTTATCACTATTTCCCATTGCGATACTTGTATGTGCATATTGAAGCATAGATAAATCATTAGTACTATCTCCAATAGCATATGTATTTTCAAAAGGTATATTTAGATATTTTATTATAGCCTTTATGCCAGAGGCCTTTGAATAGCCCGCTGGTACTATTTCATAAAAAGTATCATTTCTTTTTATAAAGTCAAAAACGTTTTTGTATTTTTCATAAAATCCATTAAAATCACTATTTTCATTAAGAAAGATAACAAATTTATCAATATCTATATTGTCATCATACCATGTAGTTCCTTTATAAAATCCTTCTATTTTATGTTGATTTATAAGCTTTATAACTGTTTTGTCTTTTATGTTTTCTTCTTTGTCAAAATAAACGCCATTTTTTCCTTCTAAAATAGCTTCAAAATTATATTTTAAAATATCCCTTGTTACTTCTGCAGATAGTTTTTTACCAAATGATTTATGGAAAAGTTTTTTGCCTTTATATTCAAGATATGTACCACAGCCACATACAAAGCCATCAAAATTTAAATTTCTTATATTATTTGAAATTTCAGATAAAGGTCTTCCTGTATTAATAAAAGCCAAATTTCCTTTATCTTTAAGTAATTTTAGTGCTTTTAGTGTGCTATCTGGTATTGAGTAATCAGTTTCACTGACTAAAGTACCATCAATATCAAAAAATACGATATTATTCAAAGGTATCCCTCCTTAATATTTATACACCAATTTTAAGATATATTTTTCTCATAGTAAATGGTAAAGTCTGTAACGTAATAATTTTTAGTTCATATAATAAATAAAGTACAGTAAAAGCAAGGATGATTTAAGTGGAAATAGGTGATATAGTTGTGCGCAAATCTTATTCTAAGGATATAACCTTTAGAATAATTGATATAAAAGAAGAGGAAGGAGTAAAACGATATATTTTAAAAGGAATAAATTTAAGAATTATTGCAGATTCTAACAGTGAAGATTTAGAAAGAGTTGATAATAATTATTTAGGATATAAGGATAAAATATTAAATAGTAAAGTTAGGGGAGCTATAAATAATGCAATTTCTTTTAGGGAAGATTTATTAAAAAGGGTAGATAAATCTTCCAAAAAACAAGAAAATAAAAAGGATCTGTTATTTGGAAGGCCTGGTAAAATTCTTCATGTTGATGGTGACAGTGAATACATGGAAACATGCCTTAAAGTATACAAAGAATTGTCTTTAGATGCTGTAGGAAAGGCAATTCCAGAAAGTGAGCAGCCTAAAGTAATTGTTGACTTGGTAAAAGAAATAAAACCAGACATTGTAGTATTAACAGGGCATGATGGTGTTATAAAGGATACTAAAGACTATCTTAATTTAAATTCTTATAGAAACTCTAAATATTATATAGATGCTGTTAAAGCTTTGAGGGAATATAATTCTAGCTATGATGAACTTATAATATTTGCTGGAGCATGTCAAAGTTGCTATGAGAATATTTTGGATAGTGGTGCTAATTAAACTCACTTGCAACTTTTTGGATAGCATTTCCATAAGATTGGCTATTTTTTTTTATCCTCTTCTAATGAATCTATATTATCATAAAAGATTGGTACTAAATCAAAAGTGTTAGTATCACTATCCCATGTTATTTCCTTAAATAAATTTTTAACTAAAAATTTTTGCTCATCAAAGCTTAATGAATCAATTATTGAGCATTTGTCAAGTAATGTTTTTATAAAGAATTCATTTATTTTATATGCATCTTCTTTTTTAACTTCTTGAGTAATATTTATTAAATCTTCATCTAATAATCTTATTTCTTCTTTTAAAGTTTTTATTTTTTGTAAAATAAGAGTATCCAAATCTTCATCTAGCGAAAGTTTGTTAAGTAATTTATCAATTTGAGTTTTTTTGGTATCTATCTGATTAGTGATTTTTTTAATGCCATTAAGTTCAGTAGTTTTTGGAGCTGCTTTCTTCTTTTGATTTTCAAGACCTTTTAATAGTGAAGATTTATTTAATCCCATATTTTTAACTGTATCAATTACAATTTTATCAAGATAGTCTGCTCGAACATTTTTGGAATCACATCTAGAAGCTTTTGAATATCTTTTCATAGAACATTGATAATAATAAATTCTATTGTCAATTTTATTATCGATTTTAGTAGAATGTCTTCCATGAAGTATTGTCATACTATGACCGCATTTTTTACATCTTATTATTCCTGTTAATAATGCATGATGTGTCCTAGCAGATACAACAAATCTATTTTTATTTTCTTTTAATAGTTTTTGAACTTTAAGCCAATCTTCAGATTCAATGACTCCGTTATGTTTACTTACAGCAGCAATCCATTCTTTAGAAAGTTTTTCAACTCTAACTTGTTTTCCCTCATCATTGTATATAGTTTTTTGTTTATTATAAGTTAGCAATCCATGAATATTATCAGGCTCACCACAAACTGTTATATTCAATTCATTTGCTAGATAATTGAATACCTCTTTTGAAGATTTAACATATACAGGATTTCTTAGTATTAGTCTTAGATTTGCCTTTCTATAGTTAGCACCACGTTTGGTTTTAAGCCTATGTTGAAGGGCATATGTTTCTAATTTTGACAATGAGCCAAGTTCAATATATTTTTCATAAATATGCTTTATTGTTTCTAATTCTTCTGGTATTTCTGTAAGTTGATACATAGAACGTTCATTCATATTGGAATCAAAAAATTTAATTAATTTTGATTTATAACCAGCAGGTGTTGTACCTCCAAGCCAACGACCTGTTTTTGCTAATTCATGCATATTATCCCTTACTCTTTCTGCAATTGTTTCACGTTCAAGCTGAGCAAAGACAGAGGCTATATAAATCATTGCGCGTCCCATTGGTGAACTTGTGTCAAATTGTTCACGAATGCTTACAAAATCTATGTCATTTTTTTGAAGATTATCTAAAGTAGATGAAAAATCTGATACAGATCTTGAAACTCTATCAAGTCTATAGCATATTAATATGTCAAATTTTTTATTCTTAGCATCTAGCATCATCTTTTTGTATTCAGGTCTATTGATATTGCCTCCAGTAAAACCTTCATCTTCATAAATTATAAAATCAGTAATGTTCTTATCTTTAAGTTGATTTTGTGCATATTCTTTGCATAGTTGTATTTGGTTATCAATACTATCACCAGCTGTTGAATATTTTGATTTACGACTATATATTGCTGCAATCATTGTTTTTTAATTCTCCTTTAATATTTACTCTAATGAAATTATTTTATTAGGTGATTTTATAATATATTAATTTCAATTAGAATGACATAATTAAAATATGTTAATAATGTTTAAATAAGGTGTAAATTTTATGATAACATTTACATTTTTTGACGCAATGATCTAGAGGATAGGTGTCTTAAATTGCTCAATGGCAAATTTATATCCTTGGATATTTTCTCTAATGTATTCAGTTTTATTTTATTGAATGTAATGTTATCAAATAGTAGTAATGAAAAAGTATCAGCTTCTTTTTCATGTGAAGGGTTAAATAGGGATATTTGAGTACTATATTTAATATAGTTTTCATTTGAATGTAATATAATATGTGCTAATTCATGACCACAAGCAAATTTTTTTGCTAATGGTGATAAATCTTGCCTTAAAAGTACAATCCAATTTTTATTATAGAAATAAGAAAGGCTTAATGTATTATCAGTAAAAGGATATTCTAAGCATTGAATTTTTTTGAATTTACAAATAACAAAAGGATCTGTTGAAGAATATTTGTTAGAAATTTGTTTTATTATTTTTTCTATTAAGTCCATATTTAAGCGCCTCCTTGCAAAATATCAATTTAGTAAAGTAAAATGCTATTTATTCTTTTTATCATCAGTAATTTTACAGTATCTTATAGCATATTCAATACTTGCTAAAGTATTTTCAATTGTTTCTTTTGTAAGGTTAGTACCATCATCAAATTCTTTTTTAGAAAGTTCTTTAATAATATTGTCTATACGCTTTTTTATTAATTTCTCTTCATATTCTGAAAATTTATTATTTAAAATAGTATCTTCATCATAAGATTTTAGATATCCAGCAGCAAACATTAGGCTGTTATAAGTAATATTATTTTGAGAATGTAAGGCAATCTTTTGTAAAGTATCTGGTTTAGGTGGATAAGCATTTTTATTGTTTAATATTCTTGATAAATTACTTTTGCTTATGCCACATTCCCTAGCAAATGTATTTAATGAACGATCACCTTGAGCCATTTTTATTAATTCAATTAGTTTGCCAAGATCAGACATCAAAAATTCAGCTCCTTTATTATTTTTATAATATAATTTTATAATATTAATTTCATACACGCAATAATTAAATTACAAATTTTGTAAGAAAAATTTTGCATAAAGAACAATTTATTGCATATACTAATTGCATAAAGGAAAATTCCTTTAAAAAATTGTAGAGGAGGATAAGTTATGAGTAAAACTTCTGTAGGCCTAAAAAAGCTTGTTGATGAACAATTCAATGGTAGCATGTATGCATGTGCAAAAAGTCTTGATGTTTATCCAAGTACAATTTGGAGGGTTATTAGAGGAAACAGTAATCCAGGTTATAAACTTATATCTAAAATTAATCAGTACTGTAAAGAAAAAAACATAGATAAGAATAATTATATTTTTTTTGAATAACTGTTCCATAAAATGAACAAATATTTTTTTAGAGAAATTGTTCCACAAAATGAACATTAGGAATATAGAGATATATTGTAATATTCATATATTCTTATATTTTTTTAATAAAGTGTTCCATAAAATGAACAAAAGATAAAATGTAAAAGCTTAATCTATTTTGCATATTATAAAGAGAATCAAGTAATGGGGGAATGCTCATTGAAGAATAAAATTAATGTTGTGATTCATTATCCTAATGATATGAGCAAATTAGCTGATAAGATAAGTGAAGTCCTAATTGATATATTTGTAAAAAAATTTGATAATGAGCAACTAACTGAATTTATTAAAGTATTACAAGATAACAAGAAAAAAATAAAACTATAGCAAGTTAAAAGTTGTTATTTATAAGTTTAAAGGGTTTAATTCACACTAATTATTAAATAGAGAACTAAGGATATAAGGTGATTTGAATTTTTATAATAGGGGTTGAGAGTATGTATCAATATGTAATTTGTAATGTTAATAGGGTTGGATTAAGTAAAGGAAGAATCTATAAGATTATAAAAAGAAGAGATGAAGTATTAATAATAAAAAATAATTTAGGAAAAATGTTAGGAATAGTAGTTAATGATATAGATTTTAAATATTTATTTATGTAATTTGGAGGTTTTATAAATGGATAAATTAGAATGGCTTAAGGAAAGACAAAAGGGAATTGGTGGCAGTGATGTAGGATCAATAATGGGCGTAAATAAATGGAAAAGTGCATTTGAAATATATTTAGATAAAACAGAGGAAATTACAGAAGAAAAGGAAAGTAGCGAAGCAGCACATTTTGGAACAATTTTAGAAGATATTGTAGCTAAAGAATTTACACTTAGAACCGGCAAGAAGGTAAGAAAAGATAATAGGCATTTAGTTCATAAGAATTATCCTTTTATGGTTGCAAATATTGATAGAAGAATTGTAGGAGAAAATGCAATTTTAGAATGTAAAACTGCTAATTCATTTTGTGCTAAGGAATGGGAGGCAGATGAAATTCCTGCAAGTTATCTTTTGCAATGTCAACATTATTTATCAGTTACAGGTGCAAGTAAAGCATATATTGCAGTTCTTATTGGTGGTCAAAAGTTCATTTATAAGGAAATTGAAAGGGATGAAGAACTTATAAAAATAATTATAGATGCAGAAAAGGATTTTTGGCTTAATCATGTTGAAAAAAAGATAGCTCCAGCAATAGATGGTAGCTTTGGAGCATGTAGATATTTATCTGAAAAATATAAGGTTGGTGATAAATCTTTAAAAGTTGATTTAAGGAGTGAATTTGAAGAAAAAATAAATGAATATAAGAATATAAAATTACAAAGCAAAGAGCTTGATGAAAGAGCAAAAGCAATAGAAAATTCATTAAAAAATGAACTTGGAAATGCTGAAAGTGGAAGTATATCAAAATTCTTAGTACTTTGGAAATCTGTAAAGTCAAATAGAATTGATAGTAAAAAATTAAAAACAGATTATCCAGAGATTTATAAAGCAGTATGTAAGGAATCAGTTTCCAGAAGATTTGAAATAAAGGAGAGTGTAAATTAAATGGCTACTAATGCAAGTTTGAAAAATCAATTAACTAATAAAGAACCAAATGAAAGTAATATTGCAACATCTACATTGAAGTCACTCATGAACAATGCAGATATTAAGAGAAGATTTACAGAAATATTGAAAGAAAGAGCTCCTCAATATATGAGTTCAATTATAAATCTTGTTAATTCTGATATAAATCTTGTTAAATGTGAACCTATGAGTATTATTGCAAGTTGTATGGTAGCAGCTACTTTAGATTTGCCTATAGATAAAAATTTAGGTTATGCATGGATAATCCCTTATAAAGAAAGAGCCACCTTTCAACTTGGGTATAAGGGATATATCCAATTAGCACTTAGATCTGCACAGTATAAAGCTATTAATGTGATTAATGTCCATGAAGGAGAACTTTCTTCATGGAATCCTTTAACAGAGGAATTAGATATTAATTTTAATAATAGATTATCTGATGCAGTAATAGGATATGCAGGTTTTATCCAGCTTATGAATGGATTCAGAAAAACTGTTTATTGGACTAAGGATCAGATTGAAAAGCATAAACAAAAATTTAGCAAATCTAATTTTGGTTGGGATAATGATTATGATGCAATGGCTCAAAAGACTGTAATTAGAAATCTTCTTTGTAAATGGGGAATTTTAAGTATAGAAATGCAGAAAGCTTATTCAGAAGATATATCAATAGATACTGGAAATAGTAATATTCTAATAGAATCTAATAGTTAAAAAATAAGGGGGTATGGGAATTATGGGAATGAATTTTAGGATTTTGGAAAGTTATGTTATTATGTGTAAAAAATTAAATCTAGAAAGCACATGGAATGGATTAAATAAATTTCAAAAATTATTTTTTGAATTGTTAGATGATGATGGTAAGACAAAATTTAAAAGACCAGATAGATTTCAGGATAGATATTTTAGAAAATAGTTAATGGAGGTTTATGTATGGCAGATATAAAGTGGATTAAGATAAAGACAGATATGTTTGAAGATGAAAAAATTAAACTTATTGATGCACTTCCAGAGCGAGATACAATTCATTATATTTGGTTAAGACTTTTAGTTCAAGCTGGAAAAACTAATGCTAGTGGATATATTTTTCTTAATGAGAATGTCCCATACACAGAAGAAATGTTGTCCACTATATTTTGCAGACCACTTAATTCTATTAGATTAGCTTTGTCCACTTTAAGTAATTTTGGAATGATAGAAATAAAAGAGGACAAGATTATTAAAATTACAAATTGGGAAAAGCATCAAAATGTTGAAGGTATGGAAAGGGTGAGAGAGCAAGGAAGAATAAGAGCTCAGAGAAAAAGAGAGAAAGATAAATTATTAAAGGAAAAAAGTGAAAAGCTTGTCCAAACTAATAATGAAAATAACGTTACTGAAATTGAAAGTAACGTTACAGTAACGGAACAGAATAAGAACAAGAATAAAGAACTAGAAGAAGATATTAAGAATAAGAAAGAAGATATAGATATTAAGAAAAGAGAACTAGAAGAAGATCAAGTAGTTGTTGTTGCTACAAAGATAGTAAAAGATTATGAAGAACTTACAGGAACTATTGGAATTTTTAATATTGGAGCCATAAAACTTGCATTAAAAATGCATGGAGAAAAGTATTTAAGAATGGCAATAGATAAGGGAATGCAAGCAAACAGAATGAATATGACTTATATAAATGGAATATTAAGAAATTGGGCTTATGGAGGCTATCCTAAGGAGGATGTTAATGAGCAATGCATGTTATCAAATGGCAATGAATTTAAAGGCTTTAAACCAAAGAAATGGAATAGAAAAAGCACATCAGATGAATCAGACATTATATAATTGTCCTATTTGTAGAGATACTGGTTGGATACTTAAGCCACAAAAGAATGGAATGGATATTGCAGTAAGTTGTGAATGTAGAAATAAAGAGATACTTCATAGACAATGGAAAGCTTCAGGTATAAATTTGGAAAATAGAAATAGGACTTTTACTAATTTTGAAGAATGGAACGAACATTCTAAACTTGCAAAGGAAGTTGCAATAGCATATGTTAAAGATTTTTCAAACATAAGACTTCATAGAAATAATAGTTTGCTTTTATGTGGTCAAGTAGGAAGTGGAAAAACTCATTTAGCATTAGCAACGGCTCTTAATCTTATAGATAGACATAATCTTGTTGTATATATGTCATATAGAGATGTTGTTACTGACATTAAACAAAACATGCTAGATGCAGAATATTATAAAAAGAAGCTAGCTAAATATCAAAGATGCCAAGTGCTTTTAATAGATGATTTGTATAAGGGAAAAGTTACTGAATCTGATTTAAATATTATGTTTGAAATTATTAATTATAGGTATTTAAACTATTTGCCAATAATAATTAGTACTGAATATGCAATTGATGTACTTTTAAGTTTTGATGAAGCTATAGGATCTAGAATTTATGAAATGTGCAAAGAGTATATTGTTCAGATACCAAAGAACATAAAAAATAATTATAGATTGAGGTAATAAAAAGGGGGCTGGGTTATGGATATGTATAATATAAATGCTAAAGATATTAAGGAAATTTTAGAAACAAAGAAAATTGAAAAAGATGGAGAAATATTTTTCCTACTTAATTATGAGGAATTAGATAAACTTGAAAAAATGTTAGATGAATATAATTCTCTTAAGCAACTAGTTATTAGCTTAAAAAGGCAGAATATGATTTTAAGAGATGGCATTAAGAGGATAAATGATATTGTGAGTTTTAAAAAGAATAAGTAAATTTATAAAAGCAGATGAATTTTATTATGAATAATAGCAAATTAAATTAATATGTTAAATATGTAACTGATATTTAAGAAAAATTAATAGGAAATATTACTTAGCAAAAGCATAAATGGAAATAAATTACCACAAATTAAAAGCTGATGAAATATAATTAAATTTGAATCATCAGCTTTAGAATATTAATTATTATATATGATAAGAAGTATTTTTTCTTTCAGTAAGTACTGCACTAACCTTTTCTATAAAGTTTCCTTTTGAAGTTAAGAAAACATTTTGCTCAATAATTGTATCCATTATAGAAGCAACTTGTTCATCTGTAAGGTCATTTTTTGCATTATCTATTGTTAATGTTACTTTTGCATCTTGTGATGTTTTGAAAGTTAAAGCTAAAGAATATTCCATATATTTCACCTCCTAGTTGTTTATTAAAAAAGGAATACTATTCTGAGATAATACTTGATTCTGTTACTAATATATTTCTTGTATTAGCAGAAATAGCAGATCTAATAGCATTAGCAGTAGCAAGTAATGCATCTGATGTTGCAGTAGTATTAATGTTAGAATAAGATCTTTTCTTGTATTGAATTTCACCAGAACTATTAGTTCCATTTTCAACTTCAATTACAAGTGTACTTGAATTTAAAGTTTTGTTAGCCATATAGGGCCACCTCCTTATTTATAGTTTCAATTAGGATATATGTTTTATTACATAAAAATAAGCAGTAAATATAAAAATATTTACTACTTATTTAAGCTATTTTATTAATAGAATTTAAATTAGTATTCATTTTTAAGTGATTTAAAAGCATTTTGTTTAAAGTAACAACAGATTTTTCTACTTTTTTTAAACTTGTATCTATTTTTAAAAACACTAATAGGTATACAATTAAGGGAAATAATATGCAACATAAATCATTAAAAATCATAAGAATCACCTCTGGATATTTATTTTATATAGAAGTTATATGTTTTTTAATGAATTAATAAAGTGGTTTTACTAAATTAATAAATATATATAGTAAAAAAATTATTAATAATATTTGAAATACAAACAGAATTTTAAGTGAAATATTCATTGAAAATAGTTCTATGCCATAGCACTTGTGAAATCTTTTCATACAAAATAATAAAAAACTTGTTGGAATTAAAAATAAAAATATAATTACTGAAAAACCATAGCTATTATTACCTGTAATCATATATATTATATATTTACATATAAGTAATAGTATTGTGAAAGTTATATCTAAGGTGAAATTAAAGAAAATAAATCTTTTTGTGTTGATATGTCTATTTTTCATAATATCAAACCTCCATATTATAATTATTTACAATTAAAAGAATTGTAATCATAGTTGAGTACCATTTTCATTAATTATATAGTTATAATAATAATCTATTGCTACATCAACTATGGTACTGATGTAAGCATTTATATCTGGATGGCAGCTTTTTAGCTCATTTAATTTTCTAATAGTTGATTTTCTAAGTACATAGGTACGCCTAATTGATGGTTGTTCTTCATTAATAGCTGGACAAGCTCCATTTGCACAAGGTGTTTTTATATTATCAGGTAGTTCATTATTTTTAATATCAGAAGTTAATTTGAATAATTTGTCATTGGTAATGGTTTTATTGATAGGTGTTGTATCTTGAGATGTAAAATTAAAAGATGATACACAGTTTTCTGTATTTATTGAATCTTCAAAGCTAAAACAGTCATTATCCTCTTCATCATTAACTGAAATAAGAAATGTTGAATCTGTAGTTGATTTTTTTGATTTTCTTGCCATGTTTAAAAACCTCCATAAACATATCTTTTAAAAAACATATATGCATAAAAATATTTATTTTAAAGAATATATGTTTTTAATAATAAATAAATGTATGAATATGTATTTATAAAAATATGCTTATTTTAGGCCAATTAAGAGCTTTTTTATGTAAAAGCATATATATTACCTATAAGATTAAAAGAGTGGAGGTAAAGGCTATGAACAATGATGAAATCAAAATTAAGAAAAAAGGAGATAGTACTTATGATATTTATAAAATAGCATTAGCAATAAAAAATTCAACATATGATGATGATATGGAATGCTCATTAGTTAATGAAAATATTATTGATGATTGTCAGCATTGCGGCTTAAGATTTATTTGTAATGGGATAAATAATCTTTCAGATGAATTTGTTTCTAAAACAACAAAGACAGTTCAACATTTTTCTGTATAGTTAAAGGCACCAGATTAAATTTCTGGTGCCTTTTAATTGAGTATATAAGATAGTTTACTTAGAATTTCTTTTTTTCTTTTAAGACTTGCAGAGTAATTTAGATTATATTTTTTACAATATTGTCTTAGAGGCATGTCCAAGAAATATAAGTGTTCAATTAACTTTCTATCATTAGCGTTTAATTTATTCATTGCTTTTTGAATCTGTAATTTTGTGTCTATATTACTTATAGGATCTATATAGTTATTATCCTTATAATATTTTTCTAAATCAGTTGTAAATGAATATATATCAGTATATTTATTGCCTTCTTTATTAAGATGACATCTAAGAATGGAGTGGATAGAATTTTTTATTGCATTAGTACCATAAGCAACAAATCTGTGTTGTTTAGGGTTATATAATTTAATAGCTTTCATTAGTATTTTAAAACATTCACTATGTAAATCATCTTTATCGTATCCCTTTATATGAATTTTTTTACAAAAGTTAAAAATGAATGGTTTAAAATTTTCAATAATTTTTTCTTTTGCTATTTCATTATTATTTTTGGCTTCAATTACAAGAAATTCCATTTGATTATAATCCATAATTATCGCCTCCCATATTAAAATATATGTAAAAATATTAAAAATATAGAAAATATGATAAAATAATATATATGAAAAAGTAAAAAAATAAATTGAAGAAAAGGATGCCTTTCTATTCTTCAGCACACATAAAACCTAATAAGCCATCAATCAAAAGTACTGAATAACAGAAAGGCTTTGATTATAATGGGGATACCCCAAACCCCAGCTCCAGTCGCAAAAATAATTTGATTTATAAGGACTGCATTATTTTTGCTTTATGGAGCGGTAAGGAGGTCGAGAGCAAAATAGAAATAATAACAAGTTATATTTATCATATTCAATATACAAAATTTTTTAGAAAAAACATTAAGAAAATATAAAGGATAGGGTTATATTCAATAAGCTAATATATTTATTATTAAAAGTACAATTAATAAAATAATTATTGGAGTATAATGTTAATCATTCTGTAAAAGACTACGATAATAATATTATATATGAATATTAACAGATTAGGCACCTAGTATCTGCAGGGGTGCAGATAAAAAGGTCACAACCCAATAAGGGCCAACTTCACTTGGACTACCCCAGGGGTGATCCACCTTGTACAAGCGGTTGTACAAGGACGCTTAAATTAAAAGAAAAGTTTACTTAATAATTTAGATAGTAATGAAATTAGGATTAGTGTTTTATAATACTATTTCTAAATTATTTTAAGGAATATTTTATTAATTCGTTTATATGTGAAATTTAGAATGTGATACATAGAACCGTATCATAAATAAGTGAGGTTTTTACTGAATTTGGTGTTAGATTATAGGTGAGAGGTTAGTTATGTTTCGCCTCTACCATGAATCCCCTGACAATACACTCTGTATTGTCAGGGGGTTATTACTATGTAAGAAAATAAATATAAAAAAGTATTGTATTTCAATACAGCATATTATAAAATATAATGAGTTATGTTGTATTTTTGGAGGGCTTATGAATAATGTTGATGTAATAAAAGATAAAAATGATATAGAAAAAATAAAAAATATTCTTATAATCGGCGATTATAGAAATTATCTTATGTTTATTATTGGGATTAATACTGGATTAAGAATTACACAAATATTATCATTAAAATTTTCGGATTTGATTGATAATGAAGATAACGTTATAAGTAAAATTGACTTTAATGGAATTGAATACAGAATAAATGACTGCATTAAAGATGCTCTTAGAAACTATATATGTGTTAGTGGAGTAGAAAATAAAAATACATTTATTTTTAAAAGTAAAAAAGGAAGTAATCCAATAGAAAGAACACAAGCTTATAGAATATTAAAAAATGCTTGTAGGGAAGCTGGAGTAAACTTGAATTTTGGAACACATACTTTAAGGAAAACATTTGGATATCATTTTTATAAAGAATATAAAGATTTAAAGTATTTACAGAAATTGTTTAATCATTCATCTATAAAGATAACTATGGAATATATAGGAATAGAGAGAAAAAGTGATGAAATAAAATATAGTTCATTTAATTTATAACTTAGGAAAAGAGGTAGAGTATATGCTAAATGTAATAGATTTATTTTGTGGGTGTGGAGGATTAAGTCTTGGATTTAAACTTGCTGGATATAATATAGTTGGTGGTGTAGATATAAATAAAGACGCAATTGATACATTTAATGCTAATTTTTCAAATGCAAAAGGTATTTGTTTTGATTTATTGAAAATGGATAGTGATAACATAGTTAAAGCTTTTGGAGATTTAAAAAACATAGATGTGATTATAGGAGGGCCACCTTGTCAAGGCTTTTCTTCAGCTAATAGATATAAAAAAGAAGAAGAGGATGATAGAAACAAATTGTTTTTCGAGTTTGTTAAGTTTGTAGATTTGGCAGAACCTAAAGCAATAGTTATTGAAAATGTTAGAGGAATAGTAACAAGCAATAATGGATATGCAAAAGATAGAATTTATGAAATATTTGAAAGTAGAGGATATGAAGTTAATCACCAAATTTTAGATGCATCATTATATGGTGTTCCACAAAAAAGACTTAGAAACTTTTTTGTAATTACAAAAGGAATAAAATTTGACTTTGAATTGTTAAGGAAAAAAGAGAATATTGTAACTGTAAGAGAGGCGATAGGCGAACTATATAATTATGATAAAGAGTCTATAAAAGAAGCCTATAAAATTAATACTATAGCAAAAACTGAATATCAAAAGTATTTAAGAAATGAAGAAAATATTATTTATAATCACGAAATAAAGTATCCTGCAGAAATTGTACAAAAGAGAATGTCATTTGTACCTCAAGGTGGAAATTGGAGGGATATTCCTCAAGAATTATTTGAAAATAATAGAAGTAATAGACATTCTTCAGCTTTTAAGAGATTAAACGAGAAAGACACATCAGTTACTATAGATACTGGAAATGCACACAGTAATTATTTTCACCCAATCTATAATAGAATACCTACAGTTAGAGAAGCTGCTAGGTTACAATCATTTAATGATGCTTTCATATTTAAAGGTTCAAGAACAGCTCAATATAGACAGGTTGGAAATGCAGTTCCGCCATTATTGTCTAAAGCAATAGCAGATGCATTAAAGGAGGTACTAGGGGATGAATAAACCAAAAATTTTAGATTTGTTTTGTGGTTGTGGAGGTTTAAGCTTAGGATTTGAAAATGCTGGTTTTGAAGTAGCGTTGGCTATAGACATATGGAAAGATGCTATTGAAACATATAATAGGAATCATTCTAAGCCAGTAGCTATATGCAAGGATATACATGAATTAGATAATAATTATTTAAGAGACTTTTCTCAAAAGGAAAATATAGTAGGAGTAATAGGAGGGCCACCTTGCCAAGGATACAGTACTGTAGGAACTAGAGATGTAAATGACCCTAGAAATCATTTGTATCTAGAATATTGTAGGGTAGTTGAAGCTATAAAGCCTAAATTCTTTGTTATTGAGAATGTAAAAGGATTATTAACATTAAATAATGGTATGTTTAAAGATGATATTATAGATAGATTTAGTAAATTAGGATATAATATTTCTTTTAAAGTTCTAAATGCATCAAATTATGGAGTCCCTCAAAATAGGCAAAGGGTATTTTTTGTAGGTCTTAAGGATGAAGAATTTGATTTTCCTGTAGAAAAGGATTATAAAGTATCAACATTTGAAGCACTAAGTGATTTACCATCATTAGATACAATGAAAGAATGTTTAGAAATATATCCATATGAAGATGATGAAGTAAATGAATATCAAAAGTTAATGAGAAAAGATAGTAATATGATTTATAATCATAATGAAACTAAGCATACAGAACAAACTAAAAATATTATTTCTATGATTAAAGATGGAGGTAGAATATCAGATTTACCAGAGGAATATTGGGGAATAAGAAAATATAATAAAGCTTTTCAAAGAATGAATAGTAAAGAACCATCACATACTATAGATACAGGTCATAGAAATTATTTTCATTATAAAGAAAATAGAGTTCCTTCAGTAAGAGAATGTGCTAGAATACAGTCATTTCCTGATAAATTTATTTTTATAGGAGCAAAAACAAGTCAATATAAACAAGTTGGTAATGCAGTTCCACCATTGTTGGCAGAGGAAATTGCTAAGCAAATAAAGAAATATATAAGTAATAAAGCAAAGTAGTTTAAACTTTGCTTTATTTTTTTTGTACTATATAATTATAGAGAGTGGATAAAGGAGGGGATAAATATGAAGTTAAAACTAGAGGGGTGCTCTAATGCTGGATTTAGTTTAACTGATATTAGAAAAGAACAGATATTGGAATTATCTGAGTGGATTATAAATCACACAGAAGATAAGCCAAAAACATACAAACAGATACAAAATGAAATACAAATAGAATGTAAACACCTAGATTCATCAAAGGTGCGAATGTTAGTTCCATTTCTAAGAAAAATGGGGTATGTTAATAATGAAGGTTTTGAACAAAAAAATTCATTAATATCTTTAAAAGAATTTATTACGGATGAAGGGAAATGTTTTATTGAATACTTAAAAATGACCTCTAAAATTATGCAGCTAGAGCAAAGAGATATAGAAAATAAGATAGAAGAAATAGATGGGCTTTTTAACATGATTAACATGATAAATTTAATAAGTAATGGTGAAGAAATATATATAGATACGATAGAATTTCTAAAAAAGTACAGAACTATGGATAAGAATGAGTTCTTTATAATGACGACAATGAAGAAGAGACATGAAGGTGAAGAGTATATAAAAATGTTAGATAAAGCTATATGCAAATATAGAGGGGGTATCTTTAAAAGAATTGAAATTGTAAAACACCAAAATGCTTATAATTATGTAAAAAGCTTTTTAGTTGAAACTAATTTAATAATACAATCAGAAAATTCTATAAGATTAAATGATAAATATTTAAATATTATAAGTAAAATGATGTAGGAGAACAATGCTATGGATGTAAATACTAATATAGTTGATACAAAAGAAGTTATTAAAACAGAGATTGTAAATCAACTGGATAATATTAAAAAAATGTTAATAAATGATAAAAAAGAATATAGTAATATTGAGGAGATAAAAATTAATAAACCTCATAATAGAATAATATTTGGAGCACCAGGAACTGGAAAAAGTTATAAAATAAATAAAGAAATAAAAGAAAATAATTTAAAAGAGTTATCTAAAAGAGTAACGTTCCATCCGAATTACACATATTCACAATTTATAGGGACTTATAAGCCAATTAGTAAATCATTTATAGAAAATGGTATAGAGAAAGAAGTGATATCATATCAATTTGTACCAGGAATTTTTTTAAATGTTTTAATTGAAGCTTTAAAAGATGAGAATAAAGGAATTCCACATGTATTAGTCATAGAAGAAATTAACAGAGCTAATCCAGCAGGAGTATTTGGAGATATATTCCAGTTATTAGATAGAAATAGTGATGGAAAAAGTACGTATACAATAAATATGCCTACAGAGATGAAAAAGTACGTGAATAGCGAATTAGGAATTGATTCTGACAATTATATAGATGAATTATATATACCTAATAATATGTATATTTGGGCAACTATGAATAGTGCTGACCAAGGTGTATATCCAATGGATTCTGCTTTTAAGCGAAGATGGTCATTTGAATATATAGGAATTGACAAAAATGAAAAAGAGTTAAAAGGTAAGAACTATGAATTTATTAGATTAAAGGATAAAGATAACACTTATTCTGTATATGAATGGAATATGGTAAGAAAGGCTATTAATAAAAAACTTAAAGTAGATGGAAAAATAAATGAAGACAAGCTTTTGGGGCCATTTTTCTTAAGTAAGACAGAATTATTGAAATGTAAGGATAGTCAAGAAGAGTTTGATGAGATATTTAAGAGTAAGGTTTTAATGTACCTATATGAAGACATATTGAAATATAAGAAAATAGATTTTTTTGTTGAAGGTGTACAAACGTTATCGGATATAATGAACGCATATGATGATGGAAAAGTATTTAATTTTGAAATAGAAAAGACACAAATAGAAGGTGATAACTACAAATTAGAAGTTGCTGAGGAGCAAAGTTCTTACCAGACAAAGGAGTAGTTTGAGCGATGATATTATTAAAGGAGCTTAGACCTTATTCAGAAAAAGAACTGATGGATAAGTTAGAAGTAGAAAATGATGATTTTCAAAAGATAATAAAAATATTAGATTACAAAAAAATATTAAAATATAATTATAGAGGGGAAATACAATTCTCATATGTTGGAATAGTTCTAGTAAAGGGTAAGGCTATTTTTATTTTTCCAAAGTATGTACAATGTAAAAATGAAGCAAATGAAATACAATCATTAAAGCAAATTATAAAGCTTCTAAATGAGTTTAGTGCAAGAGAAAAATTAGATAAGAATAATTTGGAAAGTTTTTCTTTAGAACAAGAAACATTAGAAGATAATTTAATACCTATAATTTGTTTTTTACTAGAGGACTATATTGAAAATAATATATATGAAAATGAAGTAGATTCGACTGAAGTAAATGGAGATGGTGAAATTAATTGGGATAAAACTATAGAGTTAGTTGACCCAATAGTAATAAATAATCAATGGTTTTACTCGGATTTAATTACTAATAGAAGTAGAATTGATAATGATAGATATATAACTAGATTACATGGAGCTATAATAAATGAATGTATGGAATTTTTAACGAAGACAGGTCTAAATTCTATTCTAACATATAATGTAGATAATATAGAAAATTCACTTGAAGATTTAGATGAAGTGGATAGAATAGAGAGAGAAATTGAAAATGAAATGATGGTACAATTTAATGATAGAAAGAAAAGAGTACTACAGGCTATAAAGGCATACATAGCTAAAAGAAGTGATACAAGTGAAGTAAATCTATTATTATATGGTACAAGAAACTTTAAGTGGGTTTGGGAAGTAATATGTGGATATGTATTTGATAATGAGTTCGTAAAGAATGGCAGGAAGAGTAAGTATAAAATTTATGAAATAGAGTCTCCAAAATGGTATATTGATAATAGAAACAACTTAGAAAATGATAATTCAAGTGAATATGAAATGCAAAAAAATAGGCTAACCCCTGATATATTAAAAGTAGTGGTACATGAGAATATTAGATGTCTGTTAATTTTAGATGCAAAATATTACAATTTGAGAATTGAAAATGAATATTTAAAAGGTAATCCAGGTGTGGATGATATTACTAAACAATACTTATATCATACTGCATTAAAGTCATATATAGAGAAGAATAATATTACAAAAGTTATAAATGCATTTTTATTGCCTTCTGAATTAAAAACTTATGTACAAGGAGAAGTTGTATTAGATTTCATGAAACAATTTTCAGATATTAACATAAACTTAATTAAACTTAATGTAGATGAAATTATAAATATGTATTGTGGATATAAAAAATATAATTTACAATATTTTATTTCTATGATAGATATATGGAATAAAAAGATAGATTAGTACTTAATAGAATTATAAATATATATTATTTTAAAGATAATAAGTATTTGCAATTAGTAGGGGGCAATGTTGATGAATAGCGAAAGAAATTTATTGTTACAGTTTCTTCAATGGAATGATAGAAATGGATGTTATACAGATGAAAATTGCGATTTAGAGGAAGTACCAAGAATGACATATGAAGATGCAGTAAAGTATTTCTTTGGAGTAATGAATGATGATTTTTATTATAGTATAGCTGATAATATTTTTGAATTGTCTTATGATGAAGTAATTAAATATGCTAAAGATAATAACTTATATGATTCAACTGGATTGGTTATAATTAATTAGACATAAATTATTCGGTCAAGATATAATATTAAAAATTATACAAGGAGAAATATTATGGCTAGAAAATCAACAAATTACACTGATGAGTTTAAAAAGCAAATAGTTGCATTAAAACAAAATGGCAAATCTACAGCAGACATTTCAAGAGAATATGACATAGCAAAATCTACAATAAATAAATGGGTAAAAGATTATAACAATTCTGGTTCTTTCAAGGCCAAAGATAATCGTACCGATGCAGAAAATGAACTAATACGTTTAAGAAAAGAAAATAAACAATTATTGATGGAGAATGATATTTTAAAGCAAGCAGCGCTGATAATGGCACGAAAATAGAAATTATTTTATCAAATAAGGAAAAGTACAGTATCAGCGCAATGTGCAGAGTTTTAAATATTCCTAGAAGTTTAGTATATTATAAAAGAAAAATTAGAGTATGCAATACTAAACTTGAAAATGCAGTTATTTCAATATTTAGAGAAAGTAAAAATAACTATGGAACAAGAAAAATAAAAGTTGAACTTAAAAAGCAAGATATAATAGCTTCAAGAAGAAAAATACGCCAAATAATGAAGAAATATAGGTTGATTTCAAATTATACTGTAAAACAGTATAAGGTACATAAATCTAAATGTAATGAGGAAAAAATTGATAATGTTGTACATAGAGAATTTAATGACAGAGAAGATTTAGAAATAGTAGTAAGCGATTTAACATATGTTAATGTTTCAGGAAAATGGCATTATATATGCTTATTAATTAACCTATTTAATAGAGAAATTGTTGGCTATTCTGCTGGTCCTAATAAGGATGCTAAGCTAGTATATGAAGCATTTATGAATTCTACAATTAATTTAAAGAAGGTAAAGATTTTTCATACAGATAGGGGCAATGAATTTAAAAATAAAATTATTGATGAACTTCTTGATACTTTTGAAATAGAAAGATCTTTAAGCAAAAAAGGATGTCCTTATGACAACGCCGTAGCGGAAGCAGGATATAAAATAATAAAGACTGAATTTGCATTTGATAGGATTTTTGAAAGTTTGGAACAATTAAAATTAGAATTAAGAAGTTATGTTCTATGGTATAACAACAAACGCATACATAGTGCTTTAGGTTATATGACACCAGTAGAATATAGAATTTCTAATATGACCGAATAATAACTGTATAAAAAAGTGTTGACAATCCAAAGTATATCAAGACTAGGAAGAAGTCTTAAAGATCTTATAGAGCAGCTAGTTAATAAAGGGGTAAGAGTTATCATAATAAAAGGAGGAATAGATACCTCTTCAAGTGTATATAAACTTTTACTTGCTGTATTTGGTGGAATATCAGAGCTGGAAAGAGAAACAATTCAAGAGAGAGTGCTGCAAGGAGTAGAAAAGTGTAAAATTACAGGAAAAACAAAAACAGGGAGATGGTTTGGCAGAGAAGTGAAAACTTTATAATCATTGCCTAAAGATTTTAAAAAGTATTATTAAAAGATGATAAATAAAGAGATAACAAAAGTTGAAATGGCAAAGTTGCTTGGATGTGGCAGAGCAACATTATATAGATGGATTAAATTATATGAAGGCTGATTATTGAAATTTGGGCACCTAGTACCTGCACCCGAAAAATGACAGGTTATCACTGTAAATTTCTAAGCTTATAGCCGTCTCTCGGCAAGCTCGAGCCATCTATAAACTAAGAAATTTATCAGATTAAACTAGCCATTTATTCGGGTACCCGCAGGGGTGCAGTAAAAAATACCACCATGTAAAATAAGGCCCACTTGGACTACCCCAGGGGTGGTCCACCTTGTACAAGCGGTTGTACAAGGACGTTTATGATAAATACAGAAATAATTATTCCTGAGCCTAAAGGTTGATAGTAGTGTAAATTTGTATATAACTCATAATAAAAATAAAAAAATATCTCATATAGTTCTTATGAGGTGATAAATCATGAGTAAATTAAATTTACTAGCAATAGACATAGGTCATAATGTTAACTACGACACTGGAGCAAACGAAATAAGAAACGAAGATGAATTAAACAGACTAGTAGGACAAGCTTTAATTAACAAATGTACTAATGTAGGAATAAAGGCTATTAATTGTACTCCAAGTACTGCATCAAGTCTTAGTGATTCACTAAAGAAAAGATGTAATACAGCCAACAATAACAATGCAGATTTCTTTTTATCAATACATCATAATGCAGGTGGTGGTCATGGAGCAGAAGCATTAGTTTATAAGGAAGGTTTAGGCTCACAAGTAGGTAATTCCATCCTTAATAATTTAAGTGATTTAGGATTAACCAACAGAGGAGTAAAGATTAGAAGAAATCTAGCTGTTTTAAGAAATACAAATATGCCAGCTCTGCTTATGGAATGTGCATTTATAGATAGTAGCAGAGATATGAGTAATTATGATGTTAATGCAGTAGCAGAATGCATATTTAAAGGAATATGTTTAGTATTTCACATAGCAAGTATATCAGATTCAGAATATTATACAGTTGCTAAAGGGGATACTCTATGTAGCATTTCAAGAAGATATGGTGTAAGTGTTAATGATCTTGTAAGAATTAATGGAATTACTAATCCTAATTTAATTGTAATTGGACAAAAGATATTAATAAGATAAATTAATAATATTGAAAATAAAAAAGATTATATATAAGGAATTAACCTAATATATAATCTTTTTATTTAGGCAATAATAAATGTTTTTTCAGTTCTTTTAATTAATGATGCAGAAACTTTAGTTTGTAAAAAGCCTTTTTTGGTTTTGAAAACTTTTCTAGATATAATTTCATCCATAAGATTATTAACTTCTATATCATTTATATCGGATTTTATTCCATCAATTGATAAAGTAACTTTTTCACTAGAAGTAGTTTTAAATATCATAACAAGAGAATAAATCATTATTTTCACCTCCATCATTAATTCTCAGAAAGTGTGTATGATTCTACTATTTCTGTGCCAATTATACTTCCTTGTAATACATTTTTAAAAGCATTTGAGATAGCTATTAAATCTTCTTCTGTTGCATTGGGATAGATATTGGTAAAAGATTTTTTCTGTATTATTGCTTCACCGATACTGTTATAGCCTGTCTGAATTTTAAAAGCAAGTGTAACAGATTGAAGATACTTTTGTGTCATAATAATCAACTCCTTTATTTATTTTTAGTAATATTAATAAGTGCTTGAATTGAATTATTGAGTTCATTGAAGGAAGTTGCTAAAGAAGACATTTGTTTTTCTAATCTTATTAATACATAAGCAGTAACAGCAACAGGAAAGCCTATGTTAGCAACCATATTTAAAAAATCATTCATTTCCATAGAATCAACTCCTTTAAGGTTTTATACATTTAACAAAGATATATGATTTTACATAAAAAGAATATTAATAAATTTCATCTTGACATATATACCCTATATGCATAGGGGTTGCTAAGGTCCATCAGTAATTATTGTTATGAAAGTATCTACTACATTATTTTTTATTAGTTATTAAAGTATATTTTTTATGGACAATTAAACAGTTTAGCATATAGGGGGATTATTTTAATTTTAAGTATAGATATTTGTACTTTTTATTATTTGTTTTGTGAATATGTCAAGAAGAAATTTAGCAACATATAAATATAAAAATATGTATTTATAAGAATTTAAAAATAAATATTTTTATGAAATACCTAGGACACCCCTGGGGCAGTCCTAGGTGTACAAGCTGTGCAATAGCTTGTACATGGCTTTGGCGAAAGATAGACATGGGTATGCAAAAGTAGCCTATATTAATGATCCGGAATGAGTGGATGTATTAATATAGGCTGCTTTGCTTGTAGAAACTATTATCCGATACCTGCAGCGACCTTATGCAACAGCTTGTATAAGGTGGACGCCACTGTGGTTGTCCAAGCTGCAGAATTTCTTTGGACAAACGTTTGTCCAAAGTGGACTCCCCTGGGGTTGTCCATAGGTTAAAAGGAAGATTATCTAATTTTCTTTTTAGAAGCAATTGCTATAATACAAGAAATAGTCATTACAGTAATAGTAAGTGGAATATTACATAAGTTATTAGTTGATGAAGAACTATTATCAGTATCACCGTTATTATTAATTTTATAGTCTGAAGGTAAAGCCTTAAAAATTAATTTGTGATCAATATATTCGCTTGTATTATAGGTATTTACATATTCCTGAGTTGTAGAATTCTTATATCCGTAAATTATTAAATTTTTATTGCAGTCCCAAAAAGGTCCTTCTGGACTTATCATAGCATTATCGCATAATATAGTTACTGATTCAATGTTTTTGCATGATGTGAATATTCTATCACCAAATTTTTTGACATTTTCGGGAAAAACTACAGATAATAAATTATTACATTCTGAAAATGCATCATCTGAAATACAAGTTACCGTATTTGGAATGGTAATTTTGTCTATTAAATATGGAACGATAACTAATTTTGATACATCTTTATTATATACAATTCCATTAATACTAGTATATTTAGGATTATTGTTATCTACATTAATTTTAGATAAATTATAACATTTATAAAATGCAACAGGTGAAATAACTTCTACACTACTTGGAATTGATATAGTTGATAAGTTGGGACAATTTTGAAAACTAGAAGTATATAGACGTTTTACTGTATTGGGAATTACTATAGTTTTAAATTTACAATTGTTAAATGCACCAGAGAGTGTAGTTACGGGCATACCATTTATGTATGAAGGAATAGTTACTGAAGAATCATCACCATGATAACCAGTTATCATAATAGTATTATCTTGCTGAATAGAATAGTCAAAATCATTATATGATTTTTTTGAATTTTGTATAGCAGCAGGTTGTGTTTTAATTTCTATTTTTGGCGTATCAGTAGTTAGGTTTGTTTGAATATTAGTTGCTGGGGTTGATGTAGATTCACTTGCATTTACTTTAATTGTAAAGACATTTCCGATAATAAGTAATGATAAAATAATTATTTTTATGAAATTAGATTTTATATTCATAGTATTCACTTCCTATTTTTATTGTTTATATATGTATTATCGTAGAGTAATTCGTAAAAAATAACTATAATTTGATGTAGTGTTAAAATATTATAAATTATTTAATATTATTAATAAAAAATTTTCTCTATTAATTATAAGATATGAGTATTTTGAATTAATGTAATAAGACGATAGAGTAATAATAGGATATGTATAAGGGAAGGAATTTGTATTAAAAATGTATTTAAAGAAATATTATCATTAATGCAAATGTAAATTTGGGATTACAGTTAATTAGGAGATGTTATGAAAAAGAAGAAGCTTATGTTTTCAGAAAAATATAAAAGAATAAATAGAATATATGATATTATTGATGCCTTTAATATTTTTGAAATATTAGAAATGGACGGATTATCAAAAATCAAAGAATATATTGATGATCAAATGAATTATTATAGTACATTAAATTTTCAAATACGAACATTGAAAGAAAAATTTTATCATGGGAAAATATATATTATTAAAGGAAAAGAATTGATTGCATAATTATTGGATCATCTAATGTTAGTGCAAGTGCATTTAATGGCAATTATGAGCTAAATGAATTAATACTATGTCATAAATGTGTAAATCAGTATCAGGATTAGTTTGATTTATTATGGAGTAAATGTTATTCCATAGATATTGTTAATCCTGATAGAATTGTATGTATAGATGAGAGAAACTATAATAATTCTATTTATGATATAGTTAGTGTTGACAAAAAATATATATATGATACGGTAATGAGTAAAATAAATGATTCAGAAGTCTTAAGAAGATTTGAAATTTGGAGTATTAAGGAACCAGATGAAATATATATTGATTTAAATATTAATAGCCTACATAAATATATTGCGTTTATATATTATAAATATAATTTGATTGTGTTGGATTCTATATACAGTAATAATGGATATTATTTTTTTTACGATTATACAATTAATGATTTAATAGATTTAACAAAGAATGCCACCAAAGCTGAAATATTTAAAATTGCATCAATGAAAAAACATGGTTATCATATTTCAAATATAGAAAAATTACATGGTAACATTGAAAAAATATTTATTAGGAGCTAAGTATATTATCTTTTAGAAATAAACATGATATAAAAGAAAATTTTTTAGTGCAAACTATTGAAGTCATAATTGTGATTGAAGTATTAGTTATATTAAAAATACCTAGGACTCCCCTGGGGCTGTCCTAGGTGGCCTAGCCCTTTAGGGCTTGGACATGGCCTTGATATAAAAATAGAATTACGAATGCAAAAGTAACTGATATTAATGCCGCGTGGTAGTGCGTGTATTAATATCAGTTGCTTTGCTTGTAGGCACTTTAACCGAAAAACTTGAGCTTAAGATTTGATAAAAATATTTTTATGGGGTAGCGAAAGAGCTTCTTGGGACAATCGCTTGTCCAAAGTGGACTCCCCTCGGGGTTGTCCACAGATAATTATTAGCAATGAATATCTATATTATTTTATGTTCTTTTAGTTTCAAGTAAATAGTTCTATAAGGCTTATAATTGCCTCTAAGAAGTCTTTTTATTGTTGCAGTTGAAGTATTAAGTACTCTAGCACAATCACTTAGTGTGTAATTATTAGCATTTTTCCATGTTCTTAAGGCAGAAGGAATATGATCATATTCTTTAATTAATCTTTTATGGTGTTTCTTAAAGATACCTTTATCTTTAAATTTTTTATACATATCATATGAAAGAGATTGACGTCCATTGCATAATCTTTTTAGTGTTGAATCAGTAACATTAAAAATCTTTGCACATTCTGAGAAACTATATTCATTACATGTTTTCCATTCCTTAAATTTCTCTTCTGGATGATTAAAGTGCCAATAATAATAATCTCCGAAATATTTTATATCTATATTTAGAAAATTGCATATATCTTTAATAGAATTAGGAATAGGATATAATGCATCTTCTTCCCAAGATTGTATTGAACTTTCATGGTGTCCAATTGATTTTCCAAATTGTATTCTATTCATATTATGCTGCTTTCTTACTTTTCTTATTCTTTGTCCTAAAGTATCTTCTGGTAGTGAAGCGAATATTGTTTTATAAACTTCAAAAGATATTGGTGGAAATAAATGTGAAAATGTTGCAAGTGAGTTTAGTGTGCAGGTGCAAATTTTGCTAGCAGTCCTGACAGAATTTTGATACATTGTCTGGATCCGGTATTTGTATGTGAAAAAATTGCCTACACATCTATTGGTAGTGTTATTTCTATTACAGATGTTGTGGAGAGTACAATAACTGGTAAAGATGGAATCGGCGGTATACAAACAAGGGGAAAATATAGAGAAGGATACCCTAGATCAGTCTTTTTATGATTTTTATAAAATTTTAAAAGAGTTGCGTATAAATTATATTATTAAGTAAATACTAATATAGTGAGTATTTTTTGTTAAAAATATTGACATTATAATAGTGTAGTGATAAAATAATATATTTTGCTTGACATATAGCAAAAAACGTTGTAAAATATTGTATAGGAAAGAGGGTGTTTTTTTGGAAGGAATTAGAACAATAGAGTGTATAAAAAAGGATATTGAAACTCATTTAGGTGATAAGGTTACCTTGAAAGCAAATGGTGGTAGAAAGAAAATTTTAATTAATGATGGAATAATAGAAGGAATATATCCAAGTATATTTGTCGTAAGATTAGAGGACGACACCCAAAGAACTGTAACTTACAGTTATTCAGATGTATTAACTAATACTGTGCAATTAGTATTCCCAAGTTAATATGAAAGTTATTTCAATAAGGGCTGTTTTAATGTAAAATTAAATACATTAAAACAGCTTTGTTGTTTATAAAGAAAAATTTGAGGTGCAATAAGTTTATGAATGAAATATCAGAAGAAATACTTTCTCTGAAAAGTAAATTGGAAAATAATCCTATAGATATAGAAAATAGTTTAAAACTTGCCTATCTTTATGAGGAATCTAATGAGTATATTAAAGCTGCAAAAATATATTGCTTTTTAGGGCAATTTTCAAGTGAAAAAGATTTTTTGAAGAACAAATTAACAGATTGTATATATGAGTGTGGTAAAACAAACCAAAAACATATAAATATAGTTTTAGATGAAATTTCTTATATTTCATCTCCAGTTAATGTATTTCCTGTGTTTTGGAAATTTTATCTTGATAAAAATGGAAAACTCAATTTTAGAATAGAACTCTTTTTATTTAAATTTTTAAATAAAAAAAATTCTCTATATAATCAATTTGTATGTGTTCATAATTTATCTTATAGTGGAAATGCATATAATACTGCAATGGTTCTTAATAGGTCCTTAAGAGGTGATATGCATTATAATATTAAATGTGAAATTGTTGAAGCTTACATTTCTAGAAGTACGGAAACAAATAATGATTTAAGTATTTTACCTATAGCGACCACTAAAGCAAATCAAATAGTAGAGTTTTGTTATAAAGATTTTAAAGGTGAAAAGAAATTAAATCCTTATGAATTTCATTATTTTAGGATTAATAAAAATATGATTATAAAGTCAAAAAATAATATTATATTTGGAAAACCAATAAAATTAGGTCATAGTAGTACAAGAAAAAAACTTATTTTAGACATATTTATTGATACATTATCTTTTAAATATATACAAGATAATTCTTTTAAAGATGTACAGGAAATATATTCTTTTTTTAATAAAGGTATAATATTTTCGCAAAATTATACAATAGGTGAATATACAAGACCTGTTGTATCTGGTATGAGAAGTGGCTTTTATACATATAAGAATGGCATGTTTAATGATAAAGTTAATACAAAAATAAATGAAAAATATAAGCTTACAGCACAATTAATGCAGGAACGTGGTTATATGACAGCAGAATTTTCAGGAGATATTGGTCAGCCTTCAGGTGATTTATTAAGAGGTTTAAATAGAGTTATTGTTCAAAATGGTCATAACTATAGGGTAGCTGAAATTATAGAAGATACAATAGACCATTTAGAAAGCTTTAAAGAATGTGATAATTATGTTAGAATCTCACTTTTAGATATTCATAGAGCAATAGAAGAAAAAGTAAACAGAAATATATTAACAGAAGTACAGGTACCTATTAGCAAAAGATTTGAAAAAGGAAGCGGATCAAATAGTGTATTTGAAAAAAGTACCACAGAAAAGCAATACGAATATAAAAATACAATAAGAAAGGTTGATAGATATTTAGGTATATTATTTAAATATATTTTACAAAATTATAAAGAAAATGAATTTTTAATTACATTAACATCTGATCATGGAGCTATGATGCTTGACAATGAAGATTATCTTTTGAAAGATATTCATACAAATACTGCATTAATGGTAAGAGGGGGGAATATACCTAAAAAGGGTTTATATAATGAGGAGTTAACAAGTGTCATAGATCTGTATTCTATAATAGATACATATTCATATACATATAATTATAAAAGGGATGTAAATGATTCGAATTTGCCTAGTATACTTGGAGGTAAAAAAAGAGAGTATGTTATTTCTGAATCATTATATCCAGGACAGACATACAAAATAAGTATAAGAAATAGAAAATATGAATTTAGGTTAGAAACAAAAGAAAAAACTAACTATAACGGAAAAATTAATATTGGGAATTTTAATAGCATTATATACTTAAGAAACAATAAACAAGTAGTAAAAGATAAAGAAATAGAAAAATATTTTATGGATATATTTATGAATCATATAAGAGGTCAAATAATTAAGAACATTAATAAAAGATAAAAAAAGAAAGATGGTGGGTATCCATCTTTCAACTATGGTATAAAAGGGTATTGAGAATTTATGAGAGGTTATATGGTCAATAACCATCTTTATAATACGATATACATATAATAATGTCAAGCCCATTTCATAAAAAAAGTTAAAAAAATGTTCATAAAATTAATAAAAAGTTTTTTATTTTACATTTAATTGAATTTATATGATTAAATGTAATAAAATTTAATTATAAGTATATATATATAATATATGTTTGTGGGAGGGATATTTTTATGCCTAAAATAGATGTTGTAAAGAAAAATATAAGTTTTGAAAAGCTTGTTAAGCAAAACAACACTTCTACAGTATTAAAAAATGAATATTTAATACCAGACACTCATCCAGATGCTGAAAAAATATTAATAATTGATCCTAAAGCAACAATAATTAATAAAGAAATACTATCTGACAAAATTTTAATTGGAGGAAAAATAGAATATAATGTGATTTACATACCTAGAGAGGATAATTGTCCTGTAAATTCCGTAGAATATTCTGAAGAATTTACCAGTTATTTAGAGATATCTAATAATAGTGGTAAGATAAGATGCGATGCAAATTTTGAAATTGAGCATATGAAATTTAGAGTGATGAATGAAAGAAAGATAGAAGTTGAATGTGTAATAAGAACTAATTATGATGTATATTTATCTTCAGATTTTGATTTCGTAGAAGGAATAAACGGTGATAAATCATTAGAGCTTTTAAATAAAAAAACAAAAATAAATAGTATTGTTTATGACAAAGAATTAGATATAGTAAGCAAGCTTATTATGAGAGTGCCCATGGATAAACCTGAAATAAGTAAAATATTAAAAGCTTCATTAACTCTTCATAAAAAAGAAGTAAAATTAGGTGAAAACAAGATATATTTAGGTTGTTATTGCAAAATTGTTATATTATATATGGATAATGACAATAGTAATATATATTCAATAGAGGATGATATGTATATATCTAAAGAAGAAGATATGGATGGGATTTTTCAAGAAATGATTCCTATAGTTTCTTATGAAATAGAGAACAAAGATATAACATTTGAAAGTGATGATCTGGGAGAATCAAGAGTTATTAATCTAGAAGTTTTAGTTAAATCTAACTTAAAAATATTTTTTGATGAAGAAGTATCTACAGTTGATGATGCATATTCCACAAAATATATGCTTGATATAAATAAAAATCGTTATGATTTGGGGATGCTAAAAGGAACACAGACAATTGAATCAATTATAAGAGATAGTATTAATTTAAAGGAAAATCAAGAAAGACCTGAGAGCATAATATTTACAACTGGAAAAGTAATAATAAATGAAAAAAATATTACTATAAACAAGCTTACAATCGAAGGTGTTATTAATGCAGAGGTTTTATATAAATCTTCAGGAGAAAATATATCATACTCAGCTATAAATGGTATAATTCCATTTTCATCATCAATTGATATAGCTGGAATTAATGGAGATATGAAATCAATTGTATTATGCAGCATAGAGAATATTGAAGGAACCATAGAATCAAATAATATTGCTCTTAAGATAACTTTATCTATAAGTGCAAAGGTATTTTCAGAAGAAAGTAAAGTATTTATTTCAGATGTATTAGAATCAGATGAAGATATTAAAGATAAAAAATCAAGCATTACCATATATGTTGTTGGAAAGGGAGATACATTATGGGAAATTGCAAAGAAGTTTAATAGTACTGTAGATGCAATTACAAAAATAAATAATATTGATAATGCTGATATGATTTATCCAGGTGAAAAGATATTAATTCCTGGAAGAGCAATATTTTAGCTAATTAATAGAGCGCAAATAGCGCTCTTTTTTTATTTTTTTGAATAAGATTTGTATTGTTAGGATAGAATAAAAAATGCATGATTGAGGTGATTTTATGTCTGAACAATTAATTGGAAATTTAATTATTATTGGAGGAGCAGAAGACAAAGAAAATAAAAAAGATATTTTGAAAAAAGTTTGTAGTTATATAGATTGCAACAATGATTTATTGGTTATTGCAACTGTAGCAACAGAATATCCTAAAGAAGTAGCCAATAAATATAAAAAGGTATTTAGCTCGTTAAATGTTAAAAATATTGATGTTTTAGATATTGCATCAAGAGAAGATTCTTACAAAAATAAAAATATTGAAATAATAAATAAAGCAAAACTTATCTTTTTTACAGGAGGAGATCAGCTTAGAATTACAAGTTTGATAGGTGGCACTCCTATATTTGAAAAATTACAGCAAAAGCTTAATGAAGGTACTTATATTGTTGGAACTTCTGCTGGAGCATCGGTTATGAGCAATACAATGATATTAGAAGGAAAGGATCAAGAAGCTCCTAAGAAATCATCCATACAAATGTCTCCAGGTTTTGGTTTTATAAAAGGAGTAATAATAGATCAACATTTTGATCAAAGGGGAAGGATAGGAAGACTTTTATCAATTATTGCTCAAAATCCAGAAGTTTTGGGGATAGGAATAGATGAAAACACAGCTATTATTGCAAACTATAAAGATGAAATTCATGTTATAGGTGAAGGGGCTGTATATTTTGTGGATGGAAGTAATATTACATATACAGATGTATCAGATCAAAATGATAATAAAGTTCTTAGTATATTTAATATAAGGCTTCACGTTTTAAAAAATGGAGATAAATTTAGTATATTTAAAAAAGCACCTATTAAGGAGGAAACAATTTAAAAATGAAAATAATCAATAAAAGAATATTTACTGGTAAAAATATATATTCATATAAAAAATGTATAAGAATAGATGTTGATTTATGTGGTTATTGTGAGGTGCCAAGTAAAAATATAAAAGGATTTAATAATGGACTTTTAAAATTAATTCCAGAACTATATTCTCACAGGTGTGGAATTGATGAAGAAGGTGGATTTGTTAAAAGACTAAATGAAGGAACATATTTAGCTCATATATGTGAACATATAATAATAGCTATTCAAAATAAAATTGGTATTGATGTATCCTATGGAAAGGCTAGAGAAATTAATGGTGATATATATTATATTGTATTTGAATATATGTACCAAAATACAGCAATGGAAGTGGCACGACTTGCTATAGATATAATAAATTCATTAATTAATGGTGAACATATTAATTATGATGCTAGAATAAAAATTTTAAATGAAATTCTTTCAAATGAAACAATAGGACCTAGTACATTATCTATTATACAGTCTGCTAAAAGATATGGAATGCCTGCCTTTGAGTTAGAAGATAGTGGCTTTTTTCAAATAGGATATGGAAAACAGGGAAGAGTAATTGAAGCAACTATAGGTTCTAGTACTAGTTGTGTAGCAGCAGATATTGCTTCTGACAAGGTTCTAAGTAAAAAATTATTATATAATCAAAATATACCTGTGGCAAAAGGAACTAGAGTGTATAACATAATAAACTTATTAAAAGAAGTTGAAGAAATAGGCTATCCTGTTGTGTTAAAGCCTAGATATGGGAGCAAGGGTAAAGGTGTTATTTTAAATATAAAAAATGAGCAAGAACTTGTAAGAAAATATAATGCTTCTCGTAAGTTATATAAAGATTTAATTGTTGAAAAATATATAGAAGGTAATGATTATAGAGTTTGTGTTGTAGATTATAGTGTGGTTGCAGTATCTCATAGAATTCCTCCATATATTATTGGAGACGGAATTCATAATATAAAATATTTAATTATGAAGTTAAATGAAGATCCTATGAGAGGAATAGATCATGAAAAGCCATTAACTAAAATAAAGATTGATAATGAGATGCTTATAGAATTAAAAAATAAAAATATGAGTTTATCATATATTCCTAAGAAAAATGAAAAAATTAACTTAAGAGAAAATGGAAATATATCTACTGGAGGAATTGCAGTAGATTGTACTGATATTATTTGTGAAGAAAATATTGATATATGTATAAGAGCAGCTAGAGCAATTGGACTTGATATATGTGGTATAGATATAAAAACAAAGGATATAAGCAAACCTATTTACAATGAAGGAGTTGTGGTTGAAGTAAATGCAGCACCTGGAATTAGAATGCATAAGTTTCCACATAGAGGCAAATCTATTGATGTTGGAGAAGCGATAGTTAAAGAACAGTATAATGGTATTCCTAAAAATATTCCTGTTATATCTGTAACTGGTACTAATGGAAAAACAACTACAACTAGATTAATTAGTCATGTTTTAAGTAGTGCAGGATATAAGGTAGGAATGACATCTACTGATGGAATATATATTGATGGAAAATGCATAGATACTGGAGATGATTCGGGATATTATAGTGCAAAAACAATTTTGCTAAATAAGGAAGTAGAAGCTGCTGTACTTGAAACTGCTAGAGGTGGTATTATAAAAAATGGTTTGGCTTATGATGTTGCAGATGTAGCAGTGCTTACTAATATTACTGAAGATCACTTAGGATTAAATGAAGTAAATAGTATAGAAGATTTAGCATTTGTAAAATCATTAGTAGTTGAAGCTGTTAAGGAAGAAGGATATGCAGTAATAAATGCTGATGATAAATATAGCAGATATATTTTGCCCCGAATAAAATGTAGGAAAATATATTTTTCAATGAATTGTGAAAATCCTTTAATAAAAAAATCTAATAAAGAAAAGGATAGTATATCAGTATATGTTTTGAATAATGAAATAGTAGCAAGTGAAAACGGAAAAATAAAGAAAATAGCTTCTATAAATAGTATTCCTATAACATTAAATGGTATGTTAGAATTTAATATTGAAAACTCATTAGCTGCCTGTAGTGCACTTATAGCTATTGGGATTGATTATATGCAAATAGCAAGAGGGTTAAAAACATTTAAATTAGATTCCAATTTTAATTCGGGAAGGTTTAATATATTCAATGTAGATGGAGTAAAAGTTGTTCTTGATTATGGTCATAATATAGAAGGATATAAGTGCGTATTGAAATCTTTGACCAAAATAAGAAAAAAAGAAATCATTGGAATAATTGGAGTACCAGGGGATAGAGAAAATTCTCATATAGAAGAGATTGGGAAAATATGTACTAAAACTATAGATAAAATAATTATTAAAGAAGATAAAGATAGAAGAGGAAGAGAAAAGGGGGAAGTTGCTAAAATTTTAGAAAAAGCAATAAAACACAATAAAAATAAAAAATGCATGGTATGTTTAGATGAAGTAGAAGCTTTAAAAAGGGCACTTAATATAGCTGTTAAAGATGATATTATTGTTGTATTTTATGAAAAATTAGAACCTTTAATTGAAGTTATAAAAAGTTATGATGAAAATTATTCAAAGTTAAATTTAGCAAGTTCTTAATAATAAGAATAAAAACCTTTCTTGTGGTTATACTCATAATTACAAGGAAGGTGTTTTTATGAGAAGAATGAGTTTGAATTTTTTATCAACAATAAGTATAGTTTTAATTGTTTTATTATTAAACGGTTGTACAAGCTTTAATGCATTAGATGTAAAAAAATCTAAATTTAATAATGTAGTGGAATATAAGTATGAGGATGTTAAGAATACAGTTATAAGATTTCATGTTATTGCTAACAGCGATAAAGAGGAAGATCAAAAAATAAAATTAGAAATTAAGGATAAAATAATTAATTATATTTATCCGTTTTTACAGAAATCAAATTCTATAGAAACTTCTAGAAATATATTAAATAGCCAGAAGGAAAATATTCTAAATATTGCTAGTGAAATATTATTAGAAAGTGGTTATAATTATAAAGCAAATATTGAATTTTCTAGAGAAAATTTTCCAGAAAAAAGCTATGGAAATATAATTTTACCTCAAGGTGAGTATGAAGCATTTAGAATAATACTTGGAGATGGTAAAGGAAAAAATTGGTGGTGTGTAATGTTTCCACCAATGTGTTTTATCGATGTAACAAAAGGAAAAATAGAGGAGGATAAAAGTAAGGAAGAACTTGATGCTGTTATAGAAAATGCTAATAGGTCTCAAAATAATGATACTAATAACATAAAAATAAAATTTAAAATATTAGAAATATTTAAGTGATATTTTCTCATATCTTGATGTGTTTTTTAAGCTATGCTACAATTAAAAATAGACGTTTATGGAGGAAAAAGTATATGAAAAGAAAAGCGTATGCCAAAATTAACATATCTTTAGATGTTATTGGAAAGAGAGAAGATAATTATCATTTACTTAAAATGATAATGCAAAATATAGACTTATACGATGAAATTGATATAAAGAAGGTCAAAGAAGGTATAACAATAAGATGTAATAAATCTTTTGTGCCAGTTGATGAACGTAATTTAGCTTATAAAGCAGCTAAGTTATTTATAGATACTTATAACATAAATGAGGGAGTAGATATTTATATAAATAAAAATATACCAGTATCTGCTGGTCTTGCAGGAGGTAGTACCGATTGTGCTGCTGTTCTTGAAATATTAAATAAAATGTTTAATGTAAATGCAAACCAAAAAGAACTTATGGAATTAGGTGTTAAACTTGGTGCTGATGTTCCTTACTGCATATGTAAAGGTACAGCTTTATGTGAAGGAATAGGTGAAAAAATAACTAAGCTTAAACCATTTAGAAATCAAATATTAGTTCTTGTAAAACCGCCATTTGCAGTGTCAACAAAAGAAACTTATAAAGCATTTGATATAAATAAAGCAAAAATTCATCCAAATACAGAAAAAATCATCAAATATATGTCAAAAAATAATTTAAGAGCAGTTTGTGATAATATGAAAAATTTATTAGAAAATGTTACTCTTAGAAATAACAAAAGTATTATACAAATTAAAAGAAGTATGATAAATTATGGAGCAGTTGGATCAATGATGAGTGGAAGTGGTCCTACAGTATTTGGTTTTTTTGATGATATGTTAAAAGCACAAAAATGTTATGATGATATGAAGAAAAAGTATGCAGATACTTTTATAACTAGGACAATATAAATTATAAATATACGGAGGTACAAAAATGACAAGAGCATTAGCTATGATGTCAGGAGGTCTTGACAGTACACTTGCAGCAAAATTAATAAAAGATCAAGGAATAGAAGTAATTGGAATATGCTTTAAATCATATTTTTTTGGAGAAAAAAATGCATTAAGAATGACTAAACAAATTGATATTCCATTAGAAGTAATAGATTTTTCCAAAGAACACTTTGAGATGGTTAAAAATCCGGAACATGGAAGAGGAAAAAATATGAATCCATGTATAGATTGTCACGCAATGATGATGAAGTATTCAGGAGAACTTTTAAAAAGGTTTGATGCTGATTTTATAATAACAGGAGAAGTTTTAGGTCAAAGACCAATGTCTCAAAACAAACAGGCATTAAATACAGTAAAAAAGATATCTGGATATTCTGATAAAATATTAAGGCCACTTTGTGCAAAAAATTTAGAACCAACAGAAATGGAAAAAAATGGTCTTGTTGATAGAGAAAAGCTTCTTAATATTTCGGGCAGAAGTAGAAAGGTTCAAATGGAATTGGCTGAGAAATGGAATATAAAAGATTACCCATCTCCAGCAGGAGGATGTAAGCTTACAGAACCTAATTATTCTATTAGATTAAAAAAAGCTCTTGATATAGATGAAAATGTAAGCCCTAAAACTTTGAAATTATTAAGCTTTGGAAGACATTTTTTAACACCTGATAATACTACAATTATTATTTCAAGAACAGGTGATGAAGGAGAAATAATTAAAAAAATAATTGATCAAAATGATACTGTATTTATACCTTCTAGTCATATGGGAGCAATGGCAATTATAGAAGGAGATACTTCAAAGGAAAATGAAGAATTAGCATGTAGGTTAGTTTCAAGATATAGTAAGGGAAAAGATGAACCATATGTTACTGTTAAATTTGGAAAGTTTGGAACTAAATTCAAAAATGAATTAACTGTAAAACCAGCAGATGAAGAGCTTATTGCTAAATATTTATTAAAATAGTAGTTTTTATGGAGGGGAAAATGAAAAAAAAAGCATTAGTAAAAGTTGTAAGCAATGCTAATATACAAGATGAGGACTTAATAGAAGTTATATCACCAGGTATCTTTGAAGATATTGAAGGTGGTTATAGAACTATTTATGAAGAAACAGAAATATCAGGCATGGATGGAACTTTAACTACAATATACATGTATGAAAATAAGGTGGTTCTAGAAAGAGTTGGGAGTACATCAACTAAAATGGTATTTGCTTTAGATGAACCAGCAGTAGCTTTATATAATACTCCATATGGAATGCTTGAATTAACTATAAGCACTGAAAAATTAGATGTTGATATAGATGAAAATGGTGGCAAAATCTATATTGAATATGATATGGCTGTAGCAGGTCAAGAGCCATTAAGAACAAAATTAAATCTTTCTATTGAGGCAAAATAATATTGCATCATTAATAATATTTCATCATTGTATTTTGAAAGATCAAATACAATGATGTATTATTAATTATACATTGAAAAAAATGGTATTTAGTGATATACTAAATGTGTAAAATATCAAATCATATTACAAATCAAATCGTAAAATTCCTATTTTCTTTTTAATAAAATTCCAAAGGATAATAATTAAATAATAAATTGGAGGGGTCAATTTGACAAAGGACCAATATGAAAATATGACTTTAGCTAAAATAAAGGAAATAGCTAAAACATTAGATATAAAAAATATTTCTAAATATAAAAAGATGGAACTTATTGATGAAATTATAAAAACTGAAAAACAGAATGACTTACATCAAAAAAATAATATACATAAAGAAAATGATGAAAATTTAGTAAATAAAAATAATAAAATTCATTATAATACTGAAAAAAGCATTGTTAAGGATGGTGTCGTATTAAGAGAAAAAATTACACCTAAAAATAATGAAAGAGAACATGAAAGAAAAGAAGAATTAAAGACTATGATTAATGATTCTAATTCTGTAAGAGGAATTTTAGAAATATTAGAAAGTAATAATTTTGGATTTTTAAGATGTAAAAATTATTTAACTAGTAGTGAAGATATATATGTATCACCATCTCAAATTAGAAGATTTAATTTAAAAACAGGAGATGAGGTAATAGGAAAAGTTAGAGAAGCAAAAGAAGGAGAAAAATTTAAGGCTTTACTGTATGTTGAAAAGGTAAATGGAGAACATCCAGAAAAAGCAATAGGAAGAAAAGCTTTTGAAAGTCTTGTGCCAATTTATCCTACAGAAAGAATAAGACTTGAGACAAAAGGAAATAGCAATGATTTATCATCAAGGCTTATGGATATAATATGTCCTATAGGTAAAGGTCAAAGAGGTATAATAGTAGCACCTCCTAAGGCTGGTAAGACAACATTATTAAAGAAAATAGCACAAAGCATATCTAAAAATAATCCAGAAGCTGTTTTAATTGTTTTACTTATTGATGAAAGACCTGAAGAAGTTACAGACATGCAAAGAAGCATAGATGGGGAAGTAATATATTCAACATTTGATGAAGAACCTCAAAATCATGCTAAAGTTTCAAGAATTGTTTTAGAAAGAGCAAAAAGAATAGTTGAGCAAGGTAAAGATGTTGTTATATTATTAGATAGTTTAACAAGACTTGCACGAGCATATAATTTAAGTATCACTCCTACAGGAAGAACATTATCAGGAGGCTTAGATCCAGGGGCTCTTGTAATGCCTAAGAAATTTTTTGGGGCAGCTAGAAATATTGAAAATGGAGGAAGTCTAACAATTCTTGCAACAGCACTTGTTGATACAGGTTCAAGAATGGATGACATGATTTTTGAAGAATTTAAAGGTACAGGTAATATGGAAGTTCATTTAGATAGAAAACTTCAAGAAAGAAGGATATTCCCAGCAATAGATATTTATAAGTCAGGAACAAGGAAGGAAGATTTACTTTTAGATTCAGAAGAAAAAGAAGTGTCTTATTTAATTAGAAAAACAATGTATAAAGATGGAAATATAGAGAGTATTACAGAAAATCTTATTAGCATGCTTTCAAAAACTAAAAATAATAAAGAATTTATTTATAACTTTGAAAAAAACAATAATATTACAAAAAAATAATTATTATAAAAATAAGGGCTTAAATTATAAGTCCTTATTTTTATTTAAAAGGTCATTTACAATATCTAAAAGTTTATATGGTGAATAAGTACTAGATAATTTACTTAAGTTATTTTTCATAGTATTTAAAATGTTTTTATTAGCAACAAATTCATCTATTAATTTATTAATATCATTTAAATCTTTAATGTAATATGCATAATTATTTTTAACAAGAAAATCTGTATTTTCTGTTTCTTGCCCAGGAATGGCAAATGGAATTATTATTGGAATATTTTTAACAATAGCTTCTGATATAGTAAGACCTCCAGGTTTTGTTATTAAACAATCTGAATATTCCATTAATTGAGGTATATCGGTGGTATAACCTAAGATATGTATTTTTTTGTTTATGAAACTTGTTTTGCTACAATTATGTGTAAGAGTTTTTTCTAGTTTTTTGTTATTTCCGCATACTACTGTAATTCTAAGTTTATTTTTGTTGTTTAGAAGCTTTTTAAGTACAAAGGAAATATCTGAAAGTCCCATACTTCCGCCCATAAGAAGAACACTAAGATATTCATTATCCTTTAAGTATATTATGGTTTCATCAGTTAAATAGAAACTGCTTTTTACCGGAATTCCTATAGGATATATTTTTGAGGGAGAAATTCCCTTGTCTATTAAGGAGTTTTTTGTGTAATTACTTCCTGTAATATAAGCATCTACTAATGGATTAATATATGTATAATGAGCTTTGAAATCTGTTACTATAGATATGAATGGAGTTTTTAAACCATTTTTTTTAAGCATTGTTATGACATTTACTGTCATAGGATGAGTTCCAATAATTATATCTGCATCAAAACCATCTATTACTTTTTTTACTCTTAAACTTGTGAACTTAAAAATAGGTTTAAGAATTAAATTCGTTTTTGATGAATCTGTAAATTTATAGAAGGAACCATAGAATTTTGGAAATTTAAAAGCTAAGATTTCATACCCTTTAACTATTAATTTATTTAAAAAATTAGATCGTGATCTTAAAAATTCATATTTTATACATTTAAAATTGTTACAAGAAAGGGTCTCTGCTATAGAATTAGCAGCTTGGTTGTGTCCTTCTCCAGTTGAAGCAGTTAAAATTAGAACTTTTTTCATGTTTAGCCAACTCACTTTTATAAAAAATATTGCATAAATAGTTTACCATGATTTTTGAATAAAGAAAATGGGAAAGACTAAGTCTTTCCCTAAATTTCTACTATTTGTTAAGTCCAAATCTCTTGTTGAACTTATCAACTCTACCGCCTTTATCAACGATTTTTTGTTTACCAGTGAAGAATGGGTGGCATTTAGAGCATATTTCTACTTTTAGTTCGTCTTTAACAGAACCAGTTGTAAAAGTATTTCCACATGCACACTTAACTACAGCTTCATGGTTGTATTCTGGATGTATGCCTTGTCTCATTAGTTTCACCTCTTTTAATAAACTAAATAATTATTATTTTTTAAAAAACAACTACTGTATTGTAACATGATTTTATTAAAGAGTCAAATGTACTTTTTAGTTTTTTACAATAAAATAATTTTTTACATTTATTATATATATATTAAATGTTATAATCAAAAATAGAGGTGATTATATGAGGAAGTGTGATGTTGGCGGCCAGGCAGTAATGGAAGGTGTAATGATGAGGGGCACTAGGGGCGTAGCCGTTGCAGTTAGAAAAGATAATGGTGAAATAGTAGTAAAAAACGATGATAAAAAGCCCTTTTTAAAAAGACATCCTAAACTAAATATTCCTTTTGTTAGGGGAATATTTGTTTTGATAGATTCACTTAAGGTTGGAATAGATGCCCTTAATTATTCAGCATCTGTTTTTACAGACATAGAAGAAGAACCTAGTGATTTTGAAAAATGGATTGATAAGGTTTTTAAAGGCAAGGCAAATGACATTATTATAGGTATAACTATGATAATATCATTACTTTTATCAATAGTAATTTTTGTCGGAATACCAACTGTTGTAACATCATTTTTTAAAAAATTTGGAGTACCTTCTGTAGGACTTAATTTTATAGAAGCAGTACTTAGAATTGTAATTTTAGTTTGTTATATGTGGCTTATAGGTAAAATGAGTGATATTGAAAGAGTTTTTCAATATCATGGAGCTGAGCATAAAACAATATTCTGTTATGAAGCTGAAGAAGAACTAACAGTAGAAAATGTTAAAAAGTTTAAGAGATTTCATCCAAGATGTGGAACTAATTTTATATTTTTAATAATGTTTGTTAGTGTTTTTGTGTTTTCATTTACAGGTTGGGGTAGTTTACCAGAAAGATTGGCTCTTAGAATTGTAATGATACCTGTAATATCTGGAATAACCTATGAGATTTTAAAATGGCTTGGAAGAAATGATAGTAAATTATCTAAAGCAATAGCAAAACCAGGAATGACACTTCAAATTCTTACAACAAGAGAACCAGATGATTCACAAATAGAAGTAGCTATTGCATCATTAAAAGCATCAGAAGGAATAGAATAATGAAAAAAACTATATTAGAACTTATTAATTATGGAACAAGAGAATTAAAAGAAAGTGATACACCAAGGTTAGATGCTGAACTTATTTTGAGCAAGGTATTAGAAAAAGATAAATTATACTTATTAATGAATAAACAAGAGACAGTGTCTGAAATATATGTAAATGAGTATTATTCTTTAATAAATTTAAGAAAGGAAAAAATGCCGGTAAAATATATATTAGGTAAATGCGAATTTTATGGTATTGATTTATATATAGAACAAGGTGTTCTTATTCCACGAGGTGACACTGAAATTTTAGTAGAAGAAGTTTTAAAATTAATAGATACTAAAAAAGAAATACATTTGTGTGATCTTTGTAGTGGCAGTGGTGCTATTGGTATTGCCATTGCAAAAAATAGTAGCAATGTATTTGTTGACGAAATAGATTATTATGATAAACCTGAAAAGATTACTAAGATAAATATACAAAAAAACAATTTGTCAGATAAAGTTAAGTTTATAAAAAGTGATTTACTAAATGAAGTTATAGATAAAACCACATATGATATTATAGTTTCAAATCCGCCATATATAAAAAAACAGGATATAGATGAATTAATGAGTGATGTAAAAGACTACGAACCTATTACCGCATTAGATGGAGGAAATGATGGATTATATTTTTATAAGAAAATAATTTCACAAAGTAAAAAGGTGCTAAAATTTAATGGTATATTGGCTTTTGAAATAGGGTATGACCAAGCAAATGACATAAGAAAAATATTAGAAATAAACGGTTATAAAAATATTAAAGTGGTAAAAGATTTAGCTGGACTTGATAGAGTTGTTATAGCTTTTTTACAATAGTTATTTAATTTGTATAAAATATAATTAGTATGATATAATAATACGATGTGAAAAATTATAGTACGGAGTGATTAAAATGTTATTAGATAAATTAGCATTTACAGAAAATAAGTATGATGAATTATCAGTAAAAATTAGTGATCCATCAATTATGGCAAATCAAACTGAATGGAGAAAACTATGTAAGGAACATGCGGAACTTGAAGTTATAGTAAATGCATATAAAGAATACAAGAAAGTAGTAGATGATTTACAGGCAGATAAAGAAATGCTTGTGGAAGAAAATGACAAAGAAATGAGGGATATGCTAAATGAAGAAATTTCTTCACTAACTGCAAGACAAGAGGAATTAGAAAACCATATACAAATTTTACTACTTCCAAAAGATCCTAATGATGATAAAAATGTATTTGTTGAAATTAGAGGTGGTGCTGGTGGAGAGGAAGCAGCATTATTTGCATATAACTTATTTAGAATGTATACAAGATATGCTGAAAATAACCATTGGCAAGTAGAAATTATGAGTTTAAATGAAACTGATCTTGGTGGTTTTAAAGAAGTTGTATTTATGATTAAAGGACATGGAGCTTATTCAAAATTGAAATATGAAAGTGGAGTTCATAGAGTTCAAAGAGTTCCAGATACAGAATCAAGTGGTAGAATACATACATCTACAGCTACTGTAGCTGTACTTCCAGAAGTAGATGACGTTGAAATAGAAATAAATGATAAAGATTTAAAAATTGATGTATTTAGAGCATCAGGAAATGGTGGTCAATGTGTAAATACTACTGATTCAGCTGTAAGAATGACACATTTACCTACAGGAATTGTAGTATCATGTCAAGATGAAAAATCACAAATTAAAAATAAAGAAAAGGCTTTGAAAGTTTTAAGAGCAAGATTATATGAAAAAGCTGAAGCAGAAAGAAGTGCTGGAATAGCAGAAGATAGAAAGAGTCAAGTAGGTACTGGTGATAGAAGTGAAAGAATAAGAACATATAATTATCCACAGGGAAGAGTTACTGATCATAGAATAGGATTAACACTTTATAAATTAGATTCATTTTTAGATGGTGATATTGATGAAGTTATTAATGCGTTAATAACTGCAGATCAAGCAGAAAGAATGAAACAAATGGGAAATACTGACGTAGAAGAATAGTAAATTTAAGGGACAGACTCAGCATTGTGAGTAGGTCCCTTAAATCATGGAGGATAATTTGGATATTTTTAAAGCTATAAAACTTGAAAAAAAATATACAAAAAGATTTTTTGTGATAATGTTTCTTATTGCAATTATATTACCATTATCAGTGTATCTTACAGGAATTATGAATGTGTTCTATATGACTTATTTAGGGATAATTGAATTTCTTATTTTTGCAACAGTTATAAATAAAATAAACTATACTAGATTAAACTATATATGTAATAAAAATAGACTTAGAATAAAAACAGGTTTATTAGGGAAAGAAAGTCTTGTGTTTTGTGATAAAGTAGTTATGGTACATACCGTAAAAATGGAAGAAGTTATGGAAATAGTTATAGTTACAAATGTTCATTTTAAAAATAGAAATTTAAGACCAGTTCACAAGGTATTTATGAAAAGATATTCATCAGTAGTAAAAGAATTTCAAAAAATTCAAAAAAAATATCCAGATACTATTTTTTATTATCAAGTTATAAAAAGAGGCGGATTAAAAAAGTATTTATTATTAGACACAATATATAAAAATTGTGTTAAAGCTGTATATACTGATGATTGTATTCAAAATATAAAAATAGCAAGAGGTCAGACTTTAGTTTAGAAAGAAGGTATTATAAGTGACTAAGGTATATAATATTAGTGATATTAATAAAGATAAAGAATATATAAAGGAAGCTTCAAATATTATAAAAAATGGTGGTACAGTAGTATTTCCTACTGAAACTGTTTATGGTTTAGGTGCTGATGCTTTAAATGAACAAGCAGTAAAAAAAATTTTTATAGCTAAAGGCAGGCCTCAGGATAATCCATTAATAGTACATGTGGCATCAAAAAATATTGAAAATCTAGTTTTAGAAGTTCCAAGTATTGCAAAGAAAATGATGGATAAATTTTGGCCAGGGCCACTAACTATAATACTTAATAAAAAAGATGTTATTCCAAATGTTACAAGTGCAAATTTAAATAGTATTGGTATTAGAATGCCAGATAATGAAGTAGCATTAGAATTAATAAAAGAGTCAAAAACACCTATTGCTGCACCTTCAGCCAATATAAGTGGCAGACCAAGTCCAACAGATGTACAAAGATGTACTGAAGATTTAGATGGTAAGGTTGATTGCATTTTAGGTGGAGTTAATAGTAGAGTTGGTGTAGAATCTACAATAATTGATTGTACAGTAAATCCGCCAGTTGTATTAAGGCCAGGTGGAATAACACTTGAAATGTTAAAAAAATTGGATAATAGAATTGAAATTGACAAGGGTGTAATGGAAAAGCCCACAAAGGATTTAAAACCAAAAGCTCCTGGTATGAAATATAGACATTATGCACCTAATGCAAAGGTTACAATTATTTCTGGTGAAAATGAAAAAGTGATAAATAAAATAAATGAATTAATAAGTAGTAATAAAGATAAAAAAATAGGACTTCTTATTACTAAAGAAAATGAATTAAAGTTTAAGAATTGTGAAAAAATAGTTATTGGTAGTAAAAAAAATTTAAATGAGGTTGCACATAATTTGTTTGAAGCATTAAGGTCATTTGATGATAAAAAAGTTGATATAGTTTATGCTGAAGCTTTTGAAGAAAAGGGAATAGGTATAGCTATAATGAATAGATTAAAAAAAGCAGCAGGATATGATATTATATTTGTATAGATTATTTTTTAAATTATTAGGAGGTGCTTACTATGAAAATTGCTTTAGGAGCAGATCATGGTGGATTTGAATTAAAAGAAGAAATAAAAAAACATTTAGAAGAAAAAGGGTTTGAAATAAAGGACTTTGGTACATATAGTACAGATTCTTGTGATTATCCTGATTATGCATTACCAGTTGCAGAAGCAGTTGCAAAAAAAGAATTTGATTTTGGAATATTAATATGTGGTACAGGAATTGGTATTGGTATTGCAGCAAACAAGGTTCCAGGAATAAGAGCAGCTCTATGTTCAGATACTTTCAGTGCTCATGCAACAAGACAACATAATGATGCTAATATATTAACTATGGGAGCAAGAGTTGTAGGACCAGGTCTTGCACTTGATATAGTTGACACATTTTTAAGTGCAAAATTTGAAGGTGACAGACACATAAAAAGAATAGCTAAAATAGCAGCTATAGAAGAAAAATATAATAAGTAATCATTATTATGTTAATTGCAAAAGGAGACGTTTATGGATAGACGTGATAAAGTTAATTATTATTTAGATATAGCTGAAACAGTTTTGGAAAGAGGTACATGTCTTAGAAGAAATTATGGAGCTATTATAGTAAAGAATGATGAAATAATATCAACAGGATATACTGGATCGCCAAGGGGTAGAAAAAATTGCAATGAACTTGGATTTTGTAGAAGAGAACAGCTTAATATTCCAAGAGGAACGCAATATGAATTGTGCAGATCTGTTCATGCAGAAGCTAATGCCATAATAAGTGCTTCTAGAAGAGATATGATTGGCTCTACGTTATATTTAGTTGGTAAAGAGGTTAAAACAAATAGCTATGTAGAAAATGGTAATTCTTGTACTATGTGCAAGAGAATGATTATAAATGCTGGTATAGATAAGGTTATTGTAAGAGATACAAAAAATGAGTATAGGGAAATAGAAGTTGAAGAATGGATTCATAATGATGATTCTTTAAGTTCTGATATTGGATATTGATTTTAAATTTGTTATAGTATATATAATAGTTAATTAAATCTTAAAATCTCAAGGAGGAGATAAGTTTGAAAAAGAAAGTAATAACTATATTTGGTACCAGACCTGAGGCAATAAAAATGGCACCATTAGTTAAAGAACTTCAAAAGAGAAATGAGATAGAATCCTTAGTATGTGTTACAGCACAACATAGAGAAATGCTTGATCAAGTGCTTGAACTTTTTGATATTAAGCCAGATTATGATTTAGATATTATGAAAACAAGACAGTCTCTTACAGGAATAACAAATAAGGTTTTAGAAGGATTAGAAGAAGTATTTGAAAAGGAAAAGCCAGATATGGTACTAGTTCATGGTGATACTACTACAACATTTGCAGGAAGTCTTGCCGCTTTTTACAAACAAATAAGAGTAGGTCATGTTGAAGCTGGTCTTAGAACATTTGATAAATATTTTCCGTTTCCGGAAGAAATGAACAGAAAACTTACAGGAGCAATAGCTGATTTACATTTTGCACCAACAGAAGGTTCAAAAAATAATCTTCTTAGAGAAGGAATTGATGAAAATAATATATACATAACTGGAAACACAGTAATAGATGCAATGCTTCATACAGTTGAAGATAATTATACATTTGAAGATGATGAACTTAATAATATAGATTTTAAAAATAAAAAAGTAATAATGGTTACTGCCCATAGAAGAGAAAATTGGGGTGAAGGAATCGAAAAAATATGTACAGCCTTAAATAAAATAGTAGAAGAAAATAAAGATGTAGAACTTGTATATTTAGTTCATTTAAATCCAATAGTAAAAGACGTTGTATACAAAATGCTAGGTGGAAAAGAAAGAATACATTTATTAAATCCTTTAGATACAAAAGAAACTCATAATTTAATGAACAAGTGCTTTATGGTTATGACTGATTCAGGTGGTATACAAGAAGAAGCCCCACATCTTGGAAAACCAGTATTAGTATTAAGAGATGTAACAGAAAGACCTGAGGCGGTGAAGTATGGAACAGTAAAATTAGTAGGTACTGATGTAAATAAGATATTAACTGAAGCTAATAAGCTTCTTAATGATAATGAAGCTTATGAAAAAATGAGTAAAGCTGTTAATCCTTATGGAGATGGTAAGGCTTCAGAAAGAATAGTTGATGCTATACTTAAGTATTATGATTTAAGTGATAAGGATGTAAAAGAGTTTAAGTGCTAGTTTGTTAAAAAATAAACAAAATCTATTGAAAAAAAATGTAGTAATGGTATAATTACATTATGTTAATAAGTTAACATTTTAATTTAATATAATAATGTAATTAAATTTTTAGGAGGTTTTTTTATAATGAAAGAAGTAGTTATTGCAAGTGCAGTTAGAACTGCAATTGGTTCTTTTGGTGGAACACTTAAAGGTGTATCTGCAGTAGACTTAGGTGCAACAGTTATTAAAGAAGCTGTTAATAGAGCAGGTATAAAGCCAGAAGCTGTTGAAGAAGTCGTTATGGGAAATGTTATTCAAGCAGGTCTTGGACAAAATACAGCTAGACAAGCAACAATTAAGGCTGGTTTACCAGAAGAAGTTCCAGCTATGACTATAAACAAAGTTTGTGGATCAGGTCTTAGAACTGTTGCATTAGCAGCTCAAATGATAAAAGCAGGAGATGCTGATGTTGTAGTTGCTGGTGGTATGGAAAGTATGTCAAATGCTCCATATGCATTAAAGGATATGAGATGGGGACACAAAATGAACGCTGTTCCAACTGTTGATACAATGATTAATGATGCATTATGGGATGCATTTAACAATTATCATATGGGTGTTACTGCTGAAAACATTGCTAAACAATGGAATATTACAAGAGAAGAACAAGATGAATTTGCTTTAGCATCTCAACAAAAAGCAGAAGCAGCTATAAAGTCAGGAAGATTTAAAGACGAAATCGTTCCAGTAATGGTTCCTCAAAGAAAGGGTGATCCAATAGTATTTGATACTGATGAAGATCCAAGATTCGGAACTACTATAGAAAAATTAGCTAAATTAAAACCATGTTTCATTAAAGATGGTACAGTAACAGCTGGTAATGCTTCAGGAATCAATGATGGAGCTGCAGCATTTGTTGTTATGAGTGCTGAAAAAGCTAAAGAACTTGGTGTTAAGCCACTTGCTAAAATTGTTTCTTATGGTTCAAAGGGATTAGATCCAGCTATAATGGGATATGGACCATTCCATGCAACTAAGAAAGCTTTAGAAAGAGCTAATATGACTGTTGATGATTTAGATTTAATAGAAGCTAATGAAGCATTTGCAGCTCAAAGTATAGCTGTTGCTAGAGATCTTAAGTTTGATATGAGCAAAGTAAATGTAAATGGTGGCGCTATTGCACTTGGACATCCAGTTGGAGCTTCAGGCGGAAGAATTTTAGTTACATTATTACACGAAATGCAAAAGAGAGAAGATGCTAAGAAAGGTTTAGCAACTTTATGTATTGGTGGAGGAATGGGTACAGCATTAGTAGTTGAAAAACTATAATCTTTACTTAATTTCTTATTAATATATATTATATGTCTGCAGAGTTTAGTCTATTTAAGGCAAGCTTTGCAGATTTTTTTATTTAACTATATTGATTTAAGGAAGTGAAAATATATGGAAAAAGAAAGTATAGAAAAGTTAAATAGGCGAGAAAAATTTCAAAGAAAAATGGAAAAAAGAAGAATAATAACTTTTAGCATACTTACACTATTAATAATAGTAGTAATAGCATCATTATCTAATACATTAATAAAAAACATTAAGAAAACGGATAGTAATAATGAAATATTAGAAAATCAGGAAGAAAGTCAAGAAAATGAATTACAAGAGGGAAATAATGAATCTGAGTCTAAAGAAATAGTAGTATCAGCTGCTGGAGATTGTACATTAGGTCAAGATGATACATTTTCATATTATGGAAGTTTTAATAATCAGATAGAAAAGTATAATTATGACTATAGCCAATTTTTGAAAAATGTTTCAGACATATTTAAAAATGATGATTATACTATATGCAATTTAGAAACTACATTTACTGATTCAACTAAAAAAAGAGAGAAGGGAGATAAAATTCAGTATCATTTTAAAGCTACTAAAGAATGTGCTGCTGTTTTGACAACTTCATCAATAGAAGGAGTTACTATAGCTAATAATCATATATATGATTATGGAAATAGTGGATTTAAAGATACTATAGATACATTAAAAACTAATAATATTGATTTTTGTGGAGAAGGATATAAGATAGTAAAAGAAATAAAAGGAATTAAAATTGCCTTTTTAGGCTATACAGCATGGGAAAATACAAGTGAATTAAAGAGTAAAATTACTTCAGATATTACAGAATTAAAAAATAATAATGTTCAAATTATTATTCCATATTTTCATTGGGGAATGGAAGGGCAATATAGACCTTGTGAAGTTCAAGAACAAATAGGCCGTTTTACAATAGACAGCGGTGCTGATGTGGTTTTGGGATCTCATTCTCATGTAATTCAATCACTTGAAAATTACAAAGATAAATTAATAGTTTATTCATTCGGAAATTTTTGTTTTGGTGGTAATAGTAATCCTACTGATAAAAATACATTTATTCTTCAGATTAAATTTAATGTAAAAGATGATAAAGTACAAGATACAAGTTATAAAATTATTCCATGTAGCATATCATCACAAGATAATTTTAATGATTATACTCCTACTATATTGTCTCAAGAAAGAGCTAATATGGTAATTAAAACCATGAATGAAGGGGCTATAAACTTAAAGAACATGGGATCTCAGGAGTATTTTACATTAAAAAATGAGGAATAGTCATTTTTTTAAAAAAAATATGAATTTATTTGAAAGTGTAAATTCATTGAAAAGAGGTAAAAGATACTTTTTAGCTTTTTTTTGTTAATATTTAAAATAAAAAAGGAATTTTAAGTTTAAATTTTAAAAAAAAATTGTAAGTGAAAATGTTATCAAATTATTAACAAGAGCAATTCATTTTACTAAATATTCTGAAAATTGAATTTTAAATGAATAAAATGTCATTTTATATTTAAAATGGTTTAATAACGAGATAGAATAAGAAAAAAGCCGAAAAGCCTTCCTGAATTTCTTTAAAATGTTATTTTTGATAAATTTCAATAAAATTTAAGAATTTCTTAAAGTAAAGCATAGATATATAATAGCAATATCGAAAGCAAGGAGAATATTGGATGAGTAAAGAGATGAATAAGTTAGAACTTATAACTGTTAAATATGACATTGCTATTACATTATTTTTGTCTTTAATCATTGGAATAATCTTTTCTTTTGATGTAGCAGTAGTTTTTACTTTAGGAAGTTTTATATCCTTAATTAATTATTTACTATTAATTTATTTTACTAAGAAAGCCTTAAGTGGAAATAAAATAAGAGTAATAATAAGTAATATATTGAGGATAATAATAGTAGCAGTAATGATAATTCCTTTTGCAAATAATTTTAAATTAGTAATAGCTTATGTACTAGGAATCACATTACACTATATAGTATTAATTTACTGTACAATAACACAGAAAGGAAGTGCTTAGGTTTGAGTGAATCTGTACCTATTTTTTCCTTTAGTATTGGATCCTTTCCCGTTAATATTACTCAAGAGGTAATAATTCAATGGGTTGTGATAGCGATACTTGGAATATTGGCTTTCCTTTTAACAAGAAATTTGAGCAGAATTCCAGGGAAGAGACAGGTTGTATTAGAAATGATATATAATTATGTTTCTGGTTTGGTAGAAAACAATATGGGCGAAACTTTCATTAGTTACATACCATATGTTGGAACACTTGTTGTTTACTTATTAGTTTTGAATTTTACAGGATTAATAGGAATATCACCTGTCACTCAAAACTTAAATGTTACAGCAGGACTTGCATTAATATCTTTTCTTGTTATAAATGGAACAGCAATTAAAAGAAATGGACCAGGTGGTTATGCTAGGGGCTTAGTTAAACCTTTTGCATTAATGCTTCCACTAAATGTATTGGAAAGATTTACTCTTCCAGTATCATTAGCTTTGCGACTATTTGGTAATATGCTTGCAGCAACAGTGTTAATTGACAAAATTTATGAAGCCTTAGGCTCATTAAATTGGTTTGCACAAATTGGAGCACCAATTATAGTCCATGGTTATTTTGATTTGTTTGATGGAACAATTCAAATGTTAGTATTCACAATGCTTACTATTAACTATATTAAGTTAGTAGCAGACGAACATTAAAATGTATTTTGAGGAGGAAACAATATGGATTTATCAGTTTTAGCAGCAGGAATAGCTGCACTTGCAGGAATTGGAGCAGGAGTAGGAATAGGAATTGCTACAGGAAAAGCAACTGAAGCAATAGCAAGACAACCTGAAGCAGCTAGTAAAATACAAACAGCATTAATACTTGGAGCTGGTCTTTCAGAAGCAACTGCAATATATGGACTTATAGTTGCAATATTATTAATCTTTGTCAAGTAATTATATATTAATAAAAGGAGGCAGAGTGTAATGAATATAGATCCATCAGTAGTATTAGCTACAATGATAAACTTTGTGATTCTGCTTTTAATATTAAAACATTTCTTTTGGGATAAAGTTGGAAATGTTATAAAGGAAAGACAAGATTACATAGAAAGTAAAATTTCACAGGCAGATGAAGATTCAGAAAAAGCAAGATTATATCTTGTTGAAAATGAAAGAATTTTAAGATCATCTAAAGAAGAAGGAAATAAAATAATAGAAGCTAAAAAAGAAAAGGCTAATAAAATGTATGATGAGATAGTAAAAGATGCTAATAAAGAATCAAAAGCTATTATGGAAAGAGCTTCTCTTGAAATTCAAAGACAAAAGGAAAAAGCTAAATATGAATTAAAGAAAGAAGTTGTAGATTTAGCTATAGATTTATCAGCAAAGGCTATTTCAGAAAAAGTACAAGAAGAAAAGCAAAGAGATTTAATTAATGACTTCATTACTAAGGTAGGTAGTTAAATATGTATGAATATTTAGACAGAAGGTATGCTCTTGCCTTGTATCAAGTAGCGGAGGAAAAAGGAAAAGTAGAAGAATATCTAGATGAGTTAAGAATGGTTTGTAAGCTTATTGATGAAAATGAGGATTTTAAACAAGTAATAAAGCATCCTCAAATTAGTACAGTAAGAAAAAAACAAGCATTTGTAAATATATTTAAAGATAAAATTGATGATGATTTATTATCATTTCTTTTGATACTTATTGAAAAAGATAGAATTAGATGTATTAAAGAAAAATTAAAGCAAATGGAAAAAATTCATTTAGAAAGAAATAATATTTTAATAGCAGAGGTAAAAACTGCAGTTCCAATGCTTGATAGTGAAAAGAAATCCTTAAAGGAAAAATTAGAAGCGCAATATGATAAAAATATTATAATGAATAATGAAGTCGATAAAAGTATCTTAGGCGGTGTATTTGTTCGTGTTGGTAATGATGTTATTGACGGAACAGTTAAATCTAAGTTAGAAGAACTAAAAAAAATAATGCTTAAGAGAGAATAGAGGTGAGTCTATGAATATAAAGCCAGAAGAAATTACTTCAATTATAAAAAAAGAAATTGAAAAGTATGAAAAAAATATAAAAACAGTTGATTCTGGTACAATAATACAAATTGGAGATGGAATAGCTAGAGTATATGGGCTAGATGATTGTATGGAAGGTGAGCTATTAGAATTCCCTAATGATGTATATGGAATGGCCTTAAATCTTGAACAAGATAATGTTGGTTGTGTTCTTCTTGGTTCTGAAGAAGGAATAAAAGAAGGAGATATTGTAAAGAGAACTAATAAAATTGTTCAAGTGCCTGTAGGTGAAGCTTTAATTGGAAGAGTAGTAGACTCTTTAGGAAAACCAATAGATGGTAAGGGCCCTGTAATTACTGATAAGACAAGGCCTATTGAAGTTCATGCACCATCAATAATAGAAAGAAGTTCAGTTAATGAAGCACTTCAAACAGGTATTAAAGCTATTGATTCAATGATTCCAATTGGAAAAGGTCAAAGGGAACTTATAATTGGCGATAGACAAACAGGAAAAACTGCTTTAGCTATTGATACAATTTTAAATCAAAAAGATAAAGATGTAATATGCATATATGTTGCAATAGGACAAAAGCAATCAACAGTTGCACATATTGTTAATACATTAACAGAAATGGGAGCAATGGATTATTCTATTGTTGTTAGTTCAACAGCTTCTGAATCAGCTCCACTTCAATACTTAGCTCCTTATTCAGGATGCAGTATTGGTGAATATTTTATGCATGAAGGTAAAGATGTACTTATAATATATGACGATTTATCTAAGCATGCAGTAGCTTATAGAACAATGTCACTACTTCTTAGAAGACCACCAGGAAGAGAAGCATATCCTGGAGATGTTTTCTATATACATTCAAGATTATTAGAAAGAGCTGCAAAGCTTTCAGATGAACTTGGAGGAGGTTCCTTAACTGCACTTCCAATAATAGAAACATTAGCAGGTGATATTACAGCATATATACCAACAAATGTTATATCTATAACAGATGGTCAAATATTCTTGGAATCAGATCTTTTCTTCTCAGGACAAAGACCTGCTGTTAATGCTGGAATATCTGTATCAAGAGTTGGTGGTAATGCACAAATAAAAGCTATGAAACAAGTATCTGGTACATTAAGACTTGAACTTGCACAATACAGAGAACTTGCCGCTTTTTCACAATTTGGTTCTGATTTAGATAATGATTCAAAGAGAAGACTTGAAAAAGGTAAGAGATTAATGGAAGTATTAAAGCAAGATCAATATGTTCCAATGGCTGTAGAAAATCAAATAATTATTTTCTATGCAACTGTTAATGATTTCTTATCAGATATACCAGTTTCAGATATTAAGAAATTTGAAGCTGAATATATTGAATATATGGATACTCATCAAAGAGATGTATTAAAGAAAATAAAAGAAGGTTCACCATTAACAGATGAAATAAAGAAAGTACTAGATGAATCATTAGTTGAATTTAAAAAAGAATTTTTACAGAACTAATTAGCAATATAAAATTAATGCAGAATGCAGTAAATAAATCTTCTGCATTCTGTATTTTTTAATGAGGAGGTGGCAGTGTGGGTTCAGGAGGGCTTATTGAAATAAAGAGAAGACTGAAATCAGTTCAAAGTACTAAAAAAATAACAAACGCCATGGGTCTTGTTGCAACTTCTAAGCTTAGAAAATGCAGAAGAGCATTAAGCGATAGTAATGAATATATGGAAATTTCTAAAAAAAATATGGAACTTTTAGCTAGTGTTCCAAGTGAAGATTTAGATATTCCTTACTTTAAAGAAAATAAGAGTGAACAAAAATTATATATAATTATTGCATCTGATTCTGGTTTATGTGCAGGGTATAATGCTAACACAGTAGCATATCTTGAAAATATAACAAAAGAAGATAAAAGTGATGTAAAAGTTATGATTGTTGGTGCAAAGGGTATATCATATGTTAAGAGAGCTGGATTTAATTCTATAGCAGAATATGTTGATATACCAGAAATACCAACAGTTAAAGAAGTAAAAGTAATATATAATGAAGCTTTACGTATGTTTGAAGATGGTGAAGTTTCTGAGGTTAATATTGTATATACAAAATTTACTTCACCAGTAAAACAGGATGTAACAGTAGAAAGGTTGCTTCCTGTTGAGTGCGATTTAGATAGTTCAAATGAAATATCTATTGAACCAGATTATGAAACAGTATTAAAAGCATCATTAGATGCCTATTTGAAAGGTAAAATTAGATATTATATGTTATCTTCAAGATGTAGTGAAGAAAGCTCTAGAATGAATGCAATGGATGGTGCAACTAGCAATGCTAATGATATTATAAATAGCTTAAATGTTAAGTATAATAGAATACGTCAAGCTATGATAACTAATGAAATATCTGAAATTGTTGGTGGAGCATCAGCACAAAAATAGAAGGAGGTATTAGAAGATGCCTGGAAAAATTGGAAAAGTAGTTCAAGTTATTGGACCAGTAGTTGATATAAAATTTGATTCAGACTCACTTCCAAATTTATATAATGCAATACATATAAATTTAGGTGATGATATCCTTGTTGCAGAAGTAGAACAACATATGGGTGACGACATAGTAAGAACTATAGCTATGGAAGCGACAGAAGGATTACGTAGAGGTATGGATGCTGAAGATACTGGAAGACCTATAGCAGTACCAGTTGGCGAAAAAGTACTTGGAAGATTATTTAATGTTTTAGGAAATGCCATTGATAATGAAGGCGAAGTAGTAACAGATGAGAAGTATCCAATTCATAGACCAGCACCTAGTTTTAAGGATCAATCAGTAGAACCACAAATGTTTGAAACAGGAATTAAGGTTATTGATTTATTAGCACCATATCAAAAAGGTGGAAAAATAGGATTATTTGGTGGAGCAGGAGTTGGAAAAACAGTTCTTATTCAAGAGCTTATTAATAATATAGCTAAGCAACATGGAGGACTTTCTGTATTTACAGGAGTTGGAGAGAGATCAAGAGAAGGTAATGATTTATTCCATGAAATGAAAGATTCTGGTGTATTAAACAAAACAGCCTTGGTATTTGGTCAAATGAATGAACCACCAGGAGCTAGAATGAGAGTTGCATTAACAGGACTTACAATGGCTGAATACTTTAGAGATCAAGGTCAAGATGTGCTTTTATTTATAGACAATATATTTAGATTTACACAAGCTGGTTCAGAAGTATCTGCACTTCTTGGAAGAATACCATCAGCAGTTGGATATCAACCAACATTAGCAACAGAAATGGGTGCTTTACAAGAAAGAATTACTTCCACAACAAATGGATCTATAACATCAGTTCAAGCAGTATATGTACCTGCTGATGACTTAACTGACCCTGCACCAGCTACAACATTTACACACTTAGATGCTACAACAGTTTTATCAAGAAGTATTGTTGAACTTGGAATTTACCCAGCAGTAGATCCTTTAGAATCTACTTCAAGAATATTAGATCCAAGAGTAGTTGGAAAAGAACATTATGAAGTAGCTACAAAGGTAAAAAATATTCTTGAAAGATATAAAGAACTTCAAGATATTATAGCAATTCTTGGTGTAGATGAATTATCAGATGAAGATAAAGCAGTTGTTAATAGAGCAAGAAAAATTCAAAGATTCCTTTCTCAACCATTTACTGTAGGTGAACAATTTACAGGAATGAAGGGTAAATATGTACCAATTGCTGAAACAATAAGAGGCTTTAAGGAAATACTAGAAGGTAAGTATGATGATCTTCCAGAATCTGCATTCCTTTTTGCTGGTACAATTGATGATGTAGTAGAAAAGGCTAAAAAATTAGCGTAAGGAGGTTTAAGTATTATGGCTAAAACCTTCATATTAAAAATATTGACTCCAGAAAATACATTAGTATCTGAGGAAGTAGAAAAAGTAATTACTAAATCACAAACAGGTAATATTGAATTTTTATATGGACATGAGCCTATGATTGTAAGTACAGTTTCTTGTATTACAAGATTTGTGGATTCAAATGGTGTAGAAAAAAAATTATTTACATCTAAGGGAGTTGTTAATGTCCAAAGGGAAGAGGTTGTATTTTGTTTAGATGCAGCAGAATTTCCAGAAGATATTGATTTAGAAAGAGCAAAAAATGCTAAAGAGAGAGCTGAAAAGAAATTAAAGGAAGGAACTTTTGAAAATAAGGAAATTGTTATAGGATGCCTAGAAAGGGCAAACTTAAGAATTAATTTGAAGAATACTTCTAATAAATAACATTAAAATACATAAGAGCGTATTACAAATTACAAATTATTAATTTAATTATAGTTACGCTTTTATGTATTTTTTTTATACAAAATATCATGTATTTTTATATAATTTTCACAAATTTTGACAAAAATTATATATATATAATAAAGTGAATAGAAACATAAGATTTGACAATAATTATTAGATGAGGTGATCTTGTGAAAATGAGAATATCAATAATTCTAATGATTGTGCTACTTATGATGAACTCTACAGCTTTTTCAAATGATTATAATGTTGCTAAAATGGTAAATACAGATGAATTAAAGGGAATTGCTCGAATTGTTAATAATACAGTTGAAATTAAATACAAAAATAATATTAATGCAAAGGAAATTAGAAGAATAGACAAGAGATTATTAAATGATTTTTTTTATTATAATGATAATTATATGGTATCTAATACCGCAAAGTATGAAATACTAGGAAATAATAAATTTGTGTTGCAATATGTTTGTAAAAGACTTAATTCTGTAAAATTAACAAAATATAGTGGAGGAATATTTGGAATAGGATATATACAAAATAGAAAAATTTCATTTGCAATTGTAAATTATGATACAGGAAGCTATTTAATTCTTGGAACTCCAATTATTAATATAGCTTATTAATAATCAGTGTAACTTATTATTATTACTTAGCAATTAATTTGGAGGACAATATGGAAAAGTTTATGGTAAAGGGTGGAGGAAAGCTTTTAGGAAATGTAGAAATAAGCACTGCCAAAAATGCTGTATTACCAATAATGGCAGCAACAATATTATGTTCTGATGAGGTTATTATTAGAAATCCGCCATTTTTAAAAGATGTCAATGTTATGTGTAAATTATTAAGTAGTATAGGAGCAAATTTAAAAAGCAATATATTAACTGAAAAACCTTATATAAAAGTTGATACTAGTGATATAAATTCAAATGATTTAGACAATAATCTAGTTAATGAAATGAGAGCATCATTTTTATTAATAGGACCAATGGTGGCAATGAAGGGAAAGTGTAAAATATCTATGCCAGGAGGTTGTAAAATAGGAAAAAGGCCTGTAGATTTACACTTAAAAGGATTAGAAAAATTGGGAGCCACAATTATTGAAGGTAAAGATTATATTGAAGCAAAAGCTAATAAATTAGTTGGAAATTGTATAAAATTAGATTATCCATCAGTAGGAGCAACTGAAAATATTTTAATGGCAGCTTCTCTTGCTTTTGGTAATACAATTATTGAAAATGCAGCTAGGGAACCTGAAATTATTGACCTTGCAGATTTTTTAAATAGTATGGGAGCAAAAATTAGTGGCGCTGGTAGTAAAATCATTAAGGTTACTGGTGTAAGAGAGCTTAAAGGAGGTATATATACACCAATTCCAGATAGAATAGAAGCATGTACATTTTTAATTGCAGCACTTATTACTAATGGTAAAATAACACTTAATGGAATAAAGTATAAAAATATAAGTTTTGTTTGTGATATTTTAAAATCATGTGGAGCTGTTATTACAGAAGATAATAATTGTATACATGTAAATGGCGAAAAGAACATGTCACCAGTAAATATACTAACAGGACCATATCCAGCATTTCCAACAGATGTTCAACCACAAATGATGGCATTACTTTCTACTATAATAGGAAATAGTAAAATTACTGAAACAGTATTTGAAAATAGATTTTTACATGTTAATGAACTTAAAAAAATGGGTGCAAATATTAATGTATTAAACAATACAGCATATATTAAAGGAACTGAAAGTTTAATAGGATCTAAGGTTAGAGCTACTGATTTAAGAGCAGGTGCAGCAATGATACTTGCAGCTCTTAAAGCAAATGGTCAAACAGAAATTGAGGAGATTAATCATATAGATAGAGGATATTATAAAATTGAAGATAAGTTAAGAAAACTTGGGGCTTGTATATATAGAATTTAAGGTATAGACAATTAACAAATAGTAATAAAATAATAATAAAGACCATATATTAGTATAAATTATTATATGGGAGATTAACTTGAAATATTATTTTAAACTTTTTATAAAACACTTTAAAGTAGTAAAAAATAGTAATGTTTTTATTAGTACTATTAGCATAATGTGTTTTTTAGTTATAATAACATATTTAATTAGTGATACTAAAATTGTACAAAGTGTAAATTTTGAAGAAGTTTGTTTAAATGATAATATTAATTTTAGTAATAATACTGTAAGTATAGAAGGAAATAATAAAGCAAAAATATATATGGAAGATAATGAAAAAATAATAGATGTAAATGTTGAAGATTATGTTATAGGAGTTGTAGCTTCTGAAATGCCAATAAACTTTAATGAAGAAGCATTAAAAGCACAGGCTGTAGCTGCAAGAACATACTATTATTCAAAAAGATTAGAAAATTGTACTAAGGCTCATGGTGGTGAAATTTGTTCTTCAACCCATTGCCAAGTATATATGAATAAAGAAGATAGATTAAATTCATGGCCTAAAGATAAAGGTGAAGAATATTGGGATAGAGCTGTTAATGCAGTAAATTCTACAAAAGATGAAGTATTAACATACAATGGAAAAATCATAATGCATCCTCAATTTTTTGCTGTTAGCTCTGGAAAAACTGAAAGTTTTGCAGATGTTTTTTCGGAAGATATACCATATCTTAAATCAATTGAAAGTCTAGGTGAGGATATTGCACCTAAGTATAAGTCTAATATAGAATTATCATTAGAAGATTTTACAAGTAAGGTAAACAACACATTTAGGGAGGCTAATTTAAAAGCTAATGATTTGGCAAATGAAGTAAGGATAATATCTAATACAGATGGCGGTTCTGTAAAAAAAATAAAACTTGGAGATGTGGAAATTAAGGGGACTGATTTTAGAAAGTTGTTTAATTTAAATTCTGCAAACTTCAATGTAAGTATAAGTAAATCAAAAGTAGTAATTGATTGCACTGGTTATGGACATGGTGTAGGTATGAGTCAGTGGGGAGCTAGAGTAATGGCAGACAAAGGTGCAGATTATAAGGAAATATTAAAACACTACTATACGGGAATTGAGATAAAAAAAATAAAATATTATTAAGAGCATAGCTTGTTATTAATTTTAACGAGCATGCTTTTTTTTTATAGAATTTATGTATTTGTCTAAATTTGTCTAAAGAAAAATATTCTAAAGGTGTATTAATTATTTTTATAAGGCAAGAATAGAGAAAGGAGGTGTTTATATGCAAACAAATTATAAACAAAAAGTAAAAGATTTTTTTAGAAAGGAAGGATTTTATGTAGTACTATTTTTATGCGTTTGTTTAGTTGCTACAGGAGCAGCTATTTCCTATAAACAATCTAAAAATAATAGTACAGGTAGAGATACTACTATAGAAGATAATAATAAAAATGATGAAGTATCATCGAATATTAATGAAAATAACAAAGCAAGTGGAATGCAAAATGCAGAAATAGCAAAGGATAATAGCAATTCTACAGATAAGGATAACAAGGATAATAATGAATCTAAAACTACAAGTGCACAAGTACAGCTTCAATTTGAAAATCCAGTGGATGGAAAGTTAATAAGAGGATATACATATCCTAAACCTGTAATGATGGATGAAACTAATCAAAGAACAATTCGTGGTGTAGACATTGAAGCAAAAATAGGCACCAATATAAAGGCTGCAGAAGATGGCATTATAGAAAAAATAGAAAATACTGGTGTTGAAGATGGAATGACAATAGTAATTGCACATGCAAATGGAATAAAAACTAAATATACTAATTTAAATGAAAATGTAAATGTTAAGGCATCTGAAACAGTTAAAAAGGGAACTGTAATTGGAACTGTTGGTGATACTGCAAAACTTTATTCAAAAGAAAAATTTGGTGAACATTTAAATCTTCAAGTACTAGATGCTAATAATGAACAAGTAGATCCATCAAGTTATTTTAATTTCAAGTAAATATTGTGCAAAAAATTGTGAAAATTAAAGTGTAAATGTTTAACCTAGTGGTAATTAACATTTCTGCTGAGGCATAAGAATAATTATAGCTAATTAAGGAGGTAGCAATAAAGTTGAAAGACTACATTGAAGAAAGAGTACTTGAAGTAGCTAAGTATATAATAGATTCAAAAGCTACAATAAGAAAAACTGCAAAGGTATTTGGAGTTAGTAAAAGTACAATTCATAAGGATATGACAGAAAGGTTACCAAAGATTAATCCTGTAATTGCAAAACAGACTCATAGTGTACTAGAACTTAATAAAGCAGAAAGGCATATAAGAGGTGGTAAAGCTACAAAATTAAAGTACAAAGCTATTGAATGATTTTATTAATCCATATATAATAAAAGTAAACGAAAAAATAGAATGAATTATATATGGGAGTGAATAAATGTGTGGTTTTGGAAAACTGGTACAGAATTAGGAATAGATTTAGGTACAGCAACAATACTTGTATATGAAAAAGGTAAAGGTGTTGTTTTAAAAGAACCATCAGTTGTTGCAATTAACAAAAATAATAACAAAATATTAGCAATTGGTGAAGAAGCTAGGAAAATGATAGGGAGAACACCAGGTAATATTGTAGCTGTAAGACCACTTAGAAATGGCGTTATTTCAGATTATGATATAACAGAAAGAATGCTTAGAGAAGTTATTCAGAAGGCATCAGGAAAAAGAAATATTGTAGCGCCTAAAGTAATGGTTTGTATTCCTTCTCAAGCAACAGAAGTTGAAAAGAGAGCAGTACTTGATGCAGCAAGAAATGCAGGGGCAAAAAGTGCATATTTAATAGAAGAACCATTAGCAGCTGCCATAGGTGCAGGGCTTGATATAACAAAGCCTAATGGAATAATGGTAGTAGATATTGGTGGTGGTACTTGTGATATAGCCGTAATATCTCTTGGAGGAATAGTTGTAAGAAAATCTATAAAAATTGGCGGAGATAGATTTGATGAGGCAATAATTAAGTATGTAAGAGACAAATACAAATTAATGATAGGAGAAAAGACAGCAGAAGATTTAAAGATAGAAATAGGATCTGCTTTTAAAGGTGACAGAAATGAAAAATTATCAATGAAGGGTAGAAATCTTATAACTGGATTACCTGATGAGGTAGAAATAGTAACAGAAGAAATTAGAGAAGCACTTAGTGATTCTGTTGATCAAATTACGCAAAATGTTAAATTAGTACTAGAACAAACCCCACCAGAAATTTCAGCAGATATAATCGAAGAGGGTATACTTATGACAGGTGGAGGATCTTTATTACATGGTTTAGATAAACTTATTGAGTATGAAACTGGAATAAGAACAATTATAGCTGACCATTCAGTAGAATGTGTAGTAGAGGGTACAGGAAAAGTACTTCAATATATAGACAAATTTGGTGCTCAAATTTATGATAGTGAAGTAGTATTAATAGAAGAATAATAAAAGTGTTTAGCAAATGAAAAAAATTCATTTACTAAACACTTTTTTATTCTATAAAATTGTTTTGATAATTTGAGTAAGCTTCTAATATGCCATGAGAAATAACTTTTGCCATATCTGATATAAATGATAACCTTATAGACCTAGCAGAAAATATATTTGAATAATCACTAGAATCAACAATGCCTATAATTGAAGCAGTACCTACATCTGTTAATTTTTTTCCAACGCCTTTACCAGGATGTATGGGGTAATCGCGAGTATGTATTTCACCAACAGATTTTACATTGCCAAGACATGCATCAATTCCAATGATACATGAATCTGGATGCTTTAAAGTTATATCCCTAAGATTATTGTCTAAATTTAATGCATGTATAGGCGAAGAAATAGTTCCGTAAACTGGTAGAGGTAAAAAACTTTCCTTGAGAAGTGTACCAACTAAAGGACCAAGACAATCACCTATACATTTGTCTGTACCAATACATATGATAACAGTATTTTTTGTTATGAATTTTTTTATGCTTTTTGCAATTTGATAATATGCCATAGGTGAATTGTATTTTACTTTTTGTTTAATCATTATTATACACCTCCCTTAAAATTATATGTTACAAAGTGGAAATTTATATAATACAAGGGTAAATTTTAATATTTTATATATTATATGCAAATTTATTATTATATGTGTATGCTGTTTTAAAAGTAGAAGAGATATTTTATTTTAATAAATTTGTGTTTTATAAAACTAAAAAATATATTGAATATTAAAACGAAGAAAAATAAAGAAAATTAGAGGAAAATAAATATAACTACTTGTAATAGCTGTGAGTTGGAGTTGAAATAAAATAAGTTTAACTATATACTAACTATTGTTGGTTAGCGGCATTAGTTGTTTGATTAGTGCTTAAAATAAAATAAGGATGAGTTCCCGAGTGGCCAAAGGGGGCAGACTGTAAATCTGTTACGTTTCGTTTCGATGGTTCGAATCCATCCTCATCCACCATTTTTATTGGGCGCATAGCTCAGCTG